>NZ_QPFC01000777.1:0-2108 GCF_003427465.1 Nocardiopsis sp. TNDT3
GTCCTCGAACGCTCCGGCAGCCTCGTCCGCCAGGGCGTGGCCCGCGACTCCCACGACCAGGTCCTGGCCGCCAACATCGACGGCGTCCTGGTCTGCGAGGCCGCCGACCAGGGGCCCAACGTGGGCCGCCTCGAACGCTTCCTCAGCCTGGCCTGGGCGAGCGGGGCGACCCCGGTCGTGGCGGTCACCAAGGCCGAACTGGCCGGGGACCGCCTCCCCGAGGTACTCGAACTCGTCGGCTCGGTGACCGCGGGCGCCGACGTGCACACCGTCAGCGCGCACACCGGCCTCGGTGTGGAGGAACTGGCCGCGCGGTTCCTGCCCGGCACCACCTGGGTCCTGCTCGGCACCTCCGGAGCGGGCAAGTCCAGCCTGGTCAACGCGGTGGCCGGGCGGAAGCTGATGGACACCGGCGAGATCCGCCACGACCGGCGGGGGCGGCACACCACCACCCGCCGCCAGCTCCTCCAGCTGCCGGGCGGAGCGCTGGTCCTGGACATCCCCGGGGTGCGGCGCATCGACGTGCCCGGCGACGCGCGGGGCGTGGACCGGACCTTCGCCGACATCTCCGACCTCGCCGAACAGTGCCGCTTCCGGGACTGCCGTCACGGCAGCGAGCCCGGCTGCGCGGTCACCGCCGCCGTGGACGAGGGCGAGCTGGACGCCCGGCGGCTGGAGCGCTGGAACCGGCTCCGGCGCGAGTCCGAGTGGAACCGCTCCCGGGGCGACGCGCGACTGCGAGCCGAGCGCCGCAGGCAGTGGAAGGCCGCCGACCGGCAGGGCCGGGAGAACTCCCACCCGTCACCCGCCACCACCCTCAACGGACGCGCTTCGCGCGCAGCCTTCCCGCGCAAGCGGGGCGGCTAGAGCTGGCGCGCCGCCTGCGGCGTGGGCGGCGCGCGGTCGCCAGGGCGGGGTCCCCACGTTCCCGGCGGGACGCGCGGCCCCGCCGCCGTTCGTGACGGCGGGGGCCCGGATCCGCGGATCCCGGGGTCAGAACCCGAAGGCGCGTCCCGCGTTGCCCGCGATGATCCCGGCCAGTTCGTCCTCGTCCATGCCCTTGACCCCCGCCAGCGTCCGCAGCGTGTGCGGGATCAGGTAGGGGGCGTTGGGACGGCCCCGGTAGGGCTTGGGGGTGAGGAAGGGCGCGTCGGTCTCCACCAGCATCAGCTCCGGCGGCGCCGCCGCGGCGGCCTCGCGCAGGGATTCGGCGCTGGCGAAGGTGACGTTGCCCGCGAAGCTCATGAAGTACCCGTGCTCGGCGCACACCTTGGCCATGGCCGCGTCGCCGGAGAAGCAGTGGAAGACCACCCTGTCCGGCGCGCCCTCCTCCTCCAGGATCCGCAGCACGTCCTCGTGGGCGTCGCGGTCGTGGATCATCACGGCCTTGCCGTGGCGCCTGGCGATGTCGATGTGGCGGCGGAAGGACTCCTCCTGGGCCCGCGCGCCCTCGGGGCCGGTGCGGAAGGTGTCCATGCCGGTCTCGCCGACCGCCACCACCTGGGGCAGAGCGGCCAACTCGTCGACGGCGGCCAGCTGCGCCTCCAGCTCCGCCGTCCCGCCGGGCTCGCGGAGCTTGCCCGCCCAGTCGGTGTCGTCCACCTCCACGCCCGGGGCGCCGTCACCGTGCACGATGCGCGGCGCCTCGTTGGGGTGCAGGGCCACCGCCGCCCACACCCGGCCCGGGTGCGCGGCGGCCACCTCGGCCGCCCACCGCGAGGAGGCCAGGTCCACGCCCACCTGGACGAGCGGGGTCACCCCGACGCCCTCGGCGGCGGCGATGATCTCCTCGACCTCCGGGGTCTGCATGTCCATGTGGGTGTGGCTGTCGGCGACCGGTACGCGCAGGGGTTCGGGTACCGGAGGGGGCGTCTGGTCGTTGCGCTCCCTGACCGCTCTGCCGCTGCGCTTTCCCATGCTCACGTTCCTCCACGAAGAAGCGCCGACGGGCGGTGCCCGCCGGCGCGGTCGTCCTTCTCCCCGCCGCGGCCGGGGCCTACCCGGCGGCGCCCTCCAGGCGGGCCAGCTCCTCGTCCACGACCGACTGGTCGAGCTTGGCGAACAGCGGCTCCGGACGGCCGAGCGGGGTGCCCACCGCGATCGGCCGC
>NZ_QPFC01000778.1:0-3232 GCF_003427465.1 Nocardiopsis sp. TNDT3
TGCGCCAGACCCACGCCGAGGCCGCGCGCGCCGCCTCCGCGGCGGGCATCGACCCCGGCGTCCTCGGCACCGTCCCCGACCCGGTCGCCACCGTCCACGCCCCCCGCGAGAGCACCACCCGGGTCGACCTGCGGGGACTGGAACAGGCCGTCGAGCGCGAACCCGTCGAGGGCGTGGACCTGGACGCCCTGCGCGAACGCCTGGGCCGCCTCCACGACCGCCTCACCGGAGCCGCCGACCGCGCCGCCGACCGCGCCGACCTGGCCGCCCGCCTGACCGGGCTCACCGCCGCCGAGGCCGCCGCCGACCGCCGCCTCGTCGCGCTGACCAGCGAGGTCGAGTCCGCCGACGCCGTGCTCGAACGCGCCCACCAGCGCGAGCAGGACGCCATCGCCCTCGTACGGCGCCAGAGCGCCGCCTACGCCGAGGGCGTCCGCGCCTGGTCCGCCCGGCTGCGCGACTCCAGCCACGCGCACGCCCTGGGCGGGGCCATCCACGAGCTGGAGGGCAGCGTCGAACTGCCCATCGACGACGCCCTGCGCGTCCTGGACCCCGCGGTCCCCGGCAGGGTGGCCCGCCTGGCGCACGCCGCCGTGGACCCCCTCCTGGAGGAACTGCGCGCACGCCGTGACGTGGCCGTCGGGGAGGAGGGCCAGCTCTCCGGCGAACTCGCCGAACTGGCGGACCGGCGCACCAAGAACGCCGAGCACGCCCCCGAGCGCCCCGGATGGGCCACCTACCCGCGCCCCGAGGGGGACGGCGTCCCGCTCTACCTGGCCGTCGACTTCGCGGACGGGCTCAGCACGCGCGAGCAGGCCGGTCTGGAGGCCGCCCTGGAGGCCAGCGGACTGCTGGCGGGCTGGGTCCGCGCCGACGGCGCCCTGCACGACCCGACCACGCGCGACCTCATGGTCTCCCCGGTGCCGGTCCCCGCGCTCTCGCGCCCCGTCCGCGGCCGGACGCTGCTCGACGTGCTCGTCCCGGCCGCCGGTCCCACCACCGGCCGCGGCGTCGACCCCGACACCCTGCGCGCCCTGCTCTCCTCCATCGCCCTGGACTCCGAGGCGGAGCGGGTCCGCGACCCCGAGGACGCCGAGGCCGAACCCCGCCACCGCAAGGACAGCCCAGGAGCCGTCGCCCTCTCCAGCGCCATGTCCCTGTCCGGCGGCTGGCGCCTGGGCGTGGCCTCCGGCGCCCACTACAAGAGCGAACCCGAGTACATCGGCGAGGCCGCCCGCAAACGCGCCCGCGACCGCACCACCGCCAACACCGACAGGCGCATGGCGATCGCCGAGGCGCTGCTCGCCGAGGCGGGCGAGCGCCGCTGGGCCGTCGAGCACTCCTACGCCGAACTCCTGGAGGTCTCCCGAGACCTGCCCGACGCCGCCCCCCTGATCCGCGCCTGGGCCGTCCTGGAGACCGCCCGGGACGACGTGGCCGCCGCGCGCCGCGCCCACGACGTGGCCCGCGACGCGGCCGAGGACTGCCGGGCCGAACTGCTCGACATCCGCGAGGGGCTGCGCCGCTCCTCCGTGGTGGAGGGCACCGGGGAGGGCGGACCCGCGGAGGGGGAGAAGGACCTGCCCACCGCGCGCGCCGACCTGGACAGCGCCCTGCGCGCCCTAGACCACCTGCGCGTACTCATCGCCTCCGCGCTGCGCGACCTGGACGTCCTGGCCTGGGAGCTCGCCGACCACGAGCACCACGTCGCCGCCTGGCGGGCCGTCCGGGCCGACCGGGTGCTGGCCGAGGACGCCCGCGCCGCGGCGATCGACGACATGATCACCGTCCGCCGCCAGATCGAGCTCGGCGACCGGGCGCGGGGCGTGGCCGAAGAACAGCTCGACGCCGCCCGCGAGCAGGTCGGGGCCAGGGCCGAGGAGGCCGCCCAGCGGCTGCCCGAACTCGAACGCGACGCCCAGCGCGCCCGGGACGAACGGGTCAGCGCCGAGGCGCGCCTGGCCGCGGCCACGCGCGAGCGCGCCGAGCAGGTGAGCCGCGCGCTCGCGGCCGGGGACGGCCTGGTCTCCTCGCTCACCTGGACCGACGCGTCCGGAGCCGAGGCCCCCGACGCCGTGCTGCTGCGCGCCGCGGGACTGGGCGCGTGCGCCGAGGACGACGCGCCCCTGGCCGCCTACCTGGCCGCACGCGCCGAGACCGCTCCCCCCGGGCCCGACGCACGCCTCGCCCTGCTGGAGGCCTTCGTCATCGGGATGGAGGAGGGCCTGGCCGCCCCGGAGGGCGACGACGCGGCGGACGTACCCCGGGTCGACGACAGCACGGTCCTGGCCAGCCGCGAGGACCTGGACCGGGTGCTCGCCTCGGCGGGCTGGACGCAGGTCCGCACCGAGATGAGCGAACCCCGGGGCGTCAAGCGCCTCACGGTCCACGACGAGGACGGCGCGCACGACGTCACCGCCTACGCCGAACGGATCGCCGCAGCGGTCGCCGGGGCCGAGGAGAGCGTCGCGATCGCGGAGGAGGAGGCCTTCGAGCGGCACCTGCTCGGGGAGCTGGCCGGCCACCTGGCGCGTCAGGTCGAGGAGGCCAGGGCCCTCATCGCCACCATGAACGACGTCCTCAAGGACGTCACCACCTCGGCCGGTCTGGGCGTGCGCCTGGACTGGCGGCTCGCCCCCGACGCGGGCGCGGACATCGAGGCGGTCGTGCCGCTCCTGGCCACCCCGGCCCGGGAGCGGACCCGCGTGCAGACGACCCGGCTGCGCGACGCGCTCCGGCGCTGCATCGAGGCCATCCGCCGCCTGGACCCCACCGCCACGGGGGGCGCGCAGCTGCGCGCGGCCCTGGACTACCGGTCCTGGTTCACCTTCACCGTGTACGTGACCGACGGCGCGGGAGACGAACGGCGCCTGGGGCACCGCACGGCGCTCAGCCAGGGCGAGCAGCGCGTGGTGGCCTACCTGGTGCTGTTCGCGGCCGCCGCCGCGCACTTCGACGCCCTGGCGGCCCGGGCGCCGTGGGCGCCGAGGCTGATCCTGCTCGACGACGCCTTCGCCAAGGTCGACGAGCCCACGCACGGACGCCTGCTGGGCCTGCTGGTCGAACTGGACCTTGACTTCGTCCTGACCTCGGAACGGGTGTGGGGCTGCTTCGCCAGCGTCCCCAGCCTCAACATCTACGAGTGCCTGCGGGACCCGAACGTGCCCGGGATCGCCACCCTGCACTTCACGTGGGACGGGAGCAGGAGGCGCCTGGTGGGGGTGTGAGGGGG
>NZ_QPFC01000779.1:0-1211 GCF_003427465.1 Nocardiopsis sp. TNDT3
GCTGGCGCTGACCGCCCGACAGCTCCCCGAGGCGGCGTTCGGCCAGGTCGGCGACGTCCAGTCGGTCCAGGCACTCCGCGACCACGGCGCGGTCGCGCCGGGTCAGCGGCCGCCAGAACCCCCGGTGGGCCCACCTCCCCATCGCGACGGCCTCGCGCACGGTGACCGGCAGGGCGTCGGGGACCGCGCTGCGCTGGACCACGAAGGCGGGGCGGGCCGGACGCGAGGCCCGGACCCCGCCCCGGCGGACCCTGACCGTGCCCGCCATGAGGCCGAGCAGCGTGGACTTGCCCGACCCGTTGGGCCCCACGAGCGCCGTGACCGCGCCCTCCGGGACCGCCGCGTCGACGCCCCGCAGGACGTCCTCGCGCCCGTATCCGGCGTACACACCGTCCAGTTCCAGACGGTTCATCCCGTTCCTCACGCTCACCCCGATGTGCAAATGACAATGGTTATCGTTATACAGTGTCCCACTATGGAAGCTCTGTTCGACCCGTTCGGGGTCGTGTTCGTGCAGCGTGCGCTGTGGGGAGGCATTCTGGTCTCCCTCATCTGCGCCGTCGCCGGGACCTGGGTGGTGCTGCGCGGCATGGCCTTCCTCGGCGACGCGATGTCGCACGGGATGCTGCCCGGGGTGGCCCTGGCGTCCCTGCTGGGCCAGAACCTCATGCTGGGCGCGGCCCTGGCCGCGGGCGCGATGGCCGCGGGCGTCACCGCGCTGGGCCGCTCGTCCCGGCTGTCCCAGGACACGAGCATCGGACTGCTCTTCGTCGGGATGCTCTCACTCGGCGTGATCCTGGTCTCGCACTCGTCCTCCTTCGCGGTCGACCTCACGGGCTTCCTGTTCGGGGACGTCCTGGCGGTGCGCGAACAGGACCTGGTCCACCTGGGCCTGGCACTGGCCGCGGCCCTGGTCGTCGCCGTCGCGGGGCACCGGGCGTTCCTCGCCCTGGCCTTCGACCCGCGCAAGGCCGCCACCCTGGGGCTGGCGCCCCGGGCCGCCCACGGCGTCCTGCTCGGCCTGGTCACCCTGGCCGTGGTCGCCTCGTTCCACGTGGTGGGCACGCTGCTGGTGTTCGGGCTGCTCATCGCGCCCCCGGCGGCCGCGGCCCTGTGGGCGCGCAGCGTGCCCGCGATCATGCTCGGCGCGGCCGTGCTGGGCAGCGCCGCGACCTTCCTCGGCCTGCTCGCCTCCTGGCACTGGGAGACGG
>NZ_QPFC01000780.1:0-1995 GCF_003427465.1 Nocardiopsis sp. TNDT3
GCCCGCCCATGACGGGGCGGGCCGCGGCGCCCCGGAGATGGCAATGATTATCGTTCCTGTTAACCGTGCTGTCAGCCGAACGGCCCCGTCGCGCCGCGTATTGCCAACGTGTTGCACCTCACATGAGTGTCGCTGGAGTCGGGACTGTTTCCTTTGTCCATATCGGGGATGACACGTGACAGGGTTTTGTGGCCAATCCCCGACAGGGAGAACACGGGTGTGCTGTTCTGGAGCCAGCACACCCTTGTCTAAGGTGAGTGCAGGCGGCGCAACCCGCGCGTCCGTCGCGGGTGATTGGAGTGACCGGATGGCTGAGGCGAGGCAACTCCGGGAATACGTGCCCGCGGAGGTGCCGGAGGGCACGGCTCCGACCGCACCGACCATCGAGACGGGCGACCTCACCGGCGGGGTCACCGACCACACGGTGTGGAGCTGCGCCGGGAACCTGACCGCGGTGCGCTCCATCCGCTCCCGCGTGCGCGAGTTCCTCACCCGCATGGGCCACTCCGAGGGCTCCCTGGACGACGCCGAGCTGGCCGTCAGCGAACTGGCCACCAACGCCCTGCTCCACTCGCGCTCCGGGCAGAGCGGCGGCGTCATGACGCTGTTCATCCGCTCCGACGACGGGCGCCTGCGCGTCGCGATCGCCGACCAGGGGGCGCGCGACGGAGAGAGCGAGCACACGCGGGAGGACGGCGACGACTTCGGTCGCGGCAAGCTCATCGTGGACAGCTGCGCCACCCGCAGCGGCGAGTACTGGAGCGACGCCACGCACGTGGCCTGGTTCGAGATCGACGACCACGCGGGGGAGGCCGCCGAGGTCGAGGGGGATCGGCCGGAGGCGGGGCTGGCGGTCGACGACTGAGGCGGTGACCGGAAAGGGTCCACGGACCGCCCCGTCCGCCGCGCGGCGCCCCTGCGGCCGCTGTCCGCACCGCCAGCCTCAGCTGACGCCCGGATTCACGGCCTTATCGTCGGCCCCCGCCACACCAGCGGATCCGCCTCTCCCGAGCACGTCCGGGTCAGTACGCCCCGCCGACCGGCGGGTAGCCGATCCGCTCCGGCTCGGGCGCGCAGCGCACCGTCACCTGGCGTCCCTCCGGCGGAGGGCAGTCCGCCCCCGTCAGCACGCAGGCCCCGGTCCACAGCGCCAGCGCCACCAGGGTCACCCGCGTGGCCTCGTCGCCGCGCTCGTCCACCGCGACCACGTCGTCGGCGGTCAGCTCCAGAAGGTCCCGCAGCTCCGAGAAGCGCCCCATGAGGTCGTTGTGCGGGTGCAGCGTGGTCAGGAGCCCCCCGCTGGTGTCCTCGTAGCCCAGGATGCCGTTGTCGAACAGACCGCGCGCCGGGCTGTACCCGTTGCCGTCGGGACTGGGCTGCAACAGCTCCTCGAAGGGCGTGGTCCCCAGCGCCTGTCCGAACGCGATCACCTGCCGCACCCGCGAGCGCTCCGCCAGCTCCAGTGCCGTCTGCGCCATGTCGGCGCTGACCAGCAGCAGGCGGGTGTCGGTCTCGGTGAGCACCGCGCACTGGGTGTCCAGGTCGGACGCGGTCGACAGGGGCAGCGCGCGTCCGCCCACGGCCATCACCGTGTAGGTGGCCAGGAACCGGTCCGGCGAGACCGGCGCGAGCACTCCCACCACGTCACCGAAGCACATGCCGCGGCGGCTGAGCCCCGCGGCGGCCTGCTCCACCTTGGCGGCGAACGACAGGGCGTCCACGCGGTGCCCGACCCCGCGGATCGACCCCCCCCGCGCGGACCGCAGCCGGAGCCGCTCGCACAGGCCCCCGGTCAGGGATCCGATCGGGTCGTCCCGGCGCGGCAGGTGGCGCCCCGGTCGTCCGGTTCCTGAAGACAGCCCTACCCCCATACGTACCCCCAGTTCGCCCATCCGGCGGCGGTACCGCCGCCCGGGCTCGTCACGCCCCCTCCACGTGGCGAACCCGGCGGCGACGCACCGGTCGGCGAATGCGGCGTCCCTCCCCAGGACGCAA
>NZ_QPFC01000781.1:0-2057 GCF_003427465.1 Nocardiopsis sp. TNDT3
GGTCTACTCCCCGGGGAGTAGACCACCGCCGGAAAACCCTCCCCCGGGGTGACGGCCTCCCCGAGGGGTCCCCCGTACTGTCGGGGTTGTGGCAGCACTACTCCTCCGCCCCGCGCGCACCGACGTCTGGCTCGCGTTCGGCCTGCTCGCCGCCTCCACGGGCAGCACGGCGCTGGTCAGCGCGCTCCAGCGGGAGGCGGGGGCGGTCAACCCCTGGCCGTGGGGCCACGCGCTGATCCTGGTGGCCTGCCTGGCCGTCCTGTGGCGCACCGCCTACCCGTGCGTGGCCGGGCTGGTGTCGGTCGTCGCCTCCACTGTGTACTACCCCCTGGGCTTCCCCGACGGCATGGTCATGCTGTGCACCGCCGTCATGCTCTACACCCTGGTGCGCTGGGGGTACCGCGTGTTCGGCTGGACGCTGGGCGTGGGCCAGTTCGTGGCCGTCAACAGCTACGAGTTCCTCATGACGGGGACCTTCCGGCCCGAGGCGATCGGCATCGTCGGCTGGGTGCTCGTCCTGCTGTGCACGGGCGAGGTCGTGCGCTGGCGGCAGGAGTACCTGCGGGCCGACCACGAGCGCGAGGCCGAGTCCCTGCGCACCCGGGAGGAGGAGCTGCTGCGCCGGGCCTCCGAGGAGCGCGTCCGGCTGGCCCGGGACGTGCACGACACGGTCGCGCACAACATCTCCCTCATCAACGTGCAGGCGGGCACCGCCCTGTACCTGATGGAGACCGAGCCGCAGCGGGCCGCGGAGGCGCTGGCCACCATCAAGCAGACCAGCAAGGACACCCTGGTCGAGCTGCGCGGCATGCTCGGCGTGCTGCGCGCCGTGGACGAGGCCGCGCCGAGGTCGCCGGTCCCCGGGCTGGACCGCCTGGAGGAGCTGGCCGAAGGCACCCGCCGCGCGGGGATCGACGTGGTCGTGGAGGTCAGCGGTGTGCCCGGGCACCTGCCCGTGAGCACCGAGTCGGCCGCCTACCGCACGGTCCAGGAGGCGCTGACGAACGTGGTCCGCCACTCCGGGGCCTCCTCGGCGCGGGTGGGCATCGAGCACCGCGCGTCCTGGCTGGTCGTGGAGGTCACCGACGACGGCGCCGGGACCGTCGGGCCGCCGGCGGCGGGCAACGGCATCACCGGGATGCGCGAACGCGCCGCCCTGGTGGGCGGCACGGTGGACGCGGGCCCCCTGCGGGAGGGAGGATTCCGGGTGCGCGCCCGGCTCCCGCTCGACGGCGCCGGACCGGACCGCGGGGCACAGGCCGTCCCCTCCCCCGACACCGACGAAACGAGGCCCCGTTGATCCGGGTACTGCTCGCCGACGACCAGGCGCTGGTACGCGCGGGGTTCCGCGCTCTGCTGGACAGCGCCCCCGACATCGAGGTGGTCGCCGAGGCCGCCGACGGCGAAGCGGCCGTCCGGCTGGCCCGCGCCGAACGCCCGGACGTGGTCCTCATGGACATCCGTATGCCCGGTGTGGACGGCCTGGCCGCCGCCGGGCGCATCCTGGCCGATCCCGCCCTGGAGGCGACGCGGGTCGTCATCCTCACCACGTTCGACCTGGACGAGTACATCTTCGAGGCGCTGCGCGCGGGCGCCAGCGGGTTCCTGGTCAAGGACACCGAGCCCGGGGACCTGCTGCGGGCGGTGCGGGTGGTGCACGGCGGCGAGGCGCTGCTGTCGCCGGGCATCACCCGGCGGCTGATCGCCGACTACGCGCGCCGGCCGCCGAGCGCGCCCGACCCGTCGGTCCGGCTGAACGGGCTCACCGAGCGCGAACGCGAGGTGGTCGCCCTGGTCGGCGGCGGACTGTCCAATGAGGAGATCGCCGCCCACCTCGTGCTCAGCCCGGCCACCGCCAAGACCCACGTGAGCCGGGCCATGGTCAAGCTGGGGGTGCGCGACCGCGCCCAGCTGGTCGTCATCGCCTACGAGACCGCCCTGGTCACCCCGAAGTGGAGCCGGTGAGGACGGACCGCGTGCGCCCGGGAGCGTTTCCGGGGTCGCCCCGGGGCCGCCTCGGGGTCGTCCCCTACGCCCGCGGGAGTACCTCCGCCGCC
>NZ_QPFC01000782.1:0-8027 GCF_003427465.1 Nocardiopsis sp. TNDT3
GGGCGGGGGCGGGCCCGCGCCGCCTCACGCGGTGACGGCCTCCACGAGGTCGCAGCGCTCACCGGGCTCCTCGGGGCGCAGCGCCCGGGACACCCCGAGCAGGTCGGTGGGCGTGCCCGGCTCCGGGAGTAGGCTCGCCACCGTGCCGTCGTCGAGGTGCGTGCGCAGCTCGCTCGGGTGGCCGTCGGCGTGGTGCACGACCACCGCCTCCCCCAGGTCGCGGCACCACGTGCCGGGGAAACCGCAGCCCGCGTCCAACCCGGCGTCGGCCGAACGCGTGCCGTCCCACGTCAGCACGTGCAGCGGTGCCCCGTTCCCGTCGCGGTAGGTCAGGCGCAGGCCGTCCTCCACCTCGTGCACCTGGGCCAGCGACCATCCCGGGTGGTCCAGCACCGCGATGGTCCGCTCGAAGGACATGATCTGCGCGCGCGAACGCTCGTCGGCCGCCCGCGCGAGCACCGCGTCCTCCACGGCGGGCAGCGCCGCGAGCAGGACGGCGACCACCGCCACGGCGGGCAGCACCCCCGGCCGCCAGCGGTCGGAGGGCCGGTCCAACAGCATCGACGCGCCCATGCCCAGCGTCGCGACGGTCCCGGTCAGGAAGGCGGTGTTGGCGGCGGTCCCCCAGGGCAGCGTCATGACCTCCGGGGCCAGGAACGCGACGACCACGGGTGTGACCATGGCGGTGGCCGTCACGAGCGCGGCCGACGCGAAGGGATGGTTCACGCCGGACCTCTCCAACCACTGGGACGCCAGCCAGAACATGAGCAGGACGACCCCGGCGACCACCGGCGCGAGCAGCAGCGCCCCCTGGCCCGCGCCGCTCAACGTCAGGGCGCGGGCGGTGTCCCAGATCCCCACGGGGAACAGGGACATCAGCGGAGCTCCCACCAGGCACAGGGCGAGGACCGCGCCGACCGCGGCGACCCGGGGCCGACCCGATGGTGCTCGTGGCTGCACACCGTCCAAGGCCGCATCATCCTCCTGGCGGAAATGACACGTTACGCCTGTTGTGACTTGGGGGCCAGATGTGCAAGGTGGGATTTCGGGTTGACCCTGAAGCCCCCGGAGTCGGCGGCGGACCAAGAACCGGTGATCCGTTTCCCCCGAGGCGGTGGACAGCCGTCCCGGCCGCTGCCCCGCCGCCGCGCCCTACTCGCCCAGCTGGCGGCGGAACGGCCTGCGCGCGGCGTTGAACTGCGCCCAGGACGGGTCGAGCTGGCTGCGCAGCTTGACCTCCCCCTCGGACCAGTCCGTCAGCACGGCCTCGAACTCGGGCAGCACGCCCGAGTCCGGGTCCAGGTAGTAGCGGTAGTCACGCCTGCCGCCCACGGTCTGGCGCATGAACAGCGCGCCGTTGTCCCCCAGCACACCCGAGATCCGGGCCTCCAGGTCGTCCAACGCCGAGGCGGAGGCGCCGGCGGGCAGCTTGTCCTCGTCCGTGTGCGTGTACGGCACGATCACCTGCACGAACAGGGTGAACGCCGGGAAGTCGCGACGGGTCAGCGGGTGGCGGAGCAGGATCTCCACCGCGCCCTGGAGGGGGATGCGCCCGTGCAGCGTCGCCCAGCCGCCCGACCCGCCGAGCATGTCCGCCATCTGCCGCACCACGGCGGGCATCGACGTGGGCGGCAGCGGGTCCAGCGGCGGCTCGTCCAGCGGCGCCGTCTCACCGATCCACCGCACCCGGTCGTCCTCGCCCAGCGCCAGCAGGGTGACGTGCTCGGCCACGGCGGCGCGCGTGCTCTCGGGCAGGAACATGTTGTCGGGGTGGTACACGCCCACCTCGACCTTGCCGGTCGCGTGGTCGACCCGCATGGACACCGACACGTGCGACAGGTCGAGCTCGTGGTCGTCCAGGTTGACGGTGGAGGACAGCTGGTCGTGGTCGGCGGGCCGCACCGGCCGGAACAGCCACCGGGAGTCCTCGGGGGCCGAGCGCGCCCAGCGCTCGGACAGGATGCGCGCCTCCTCCGAGCCGCCGGGGCGCAGCGTCAGGGCGTAGGCGGGGCCGTCGGTCAGCCGGGAGGGGTCGTCCAGGGCGGCCAGCTGCTCCAGGAGCTTGCCCGGGTCGACGTCGGTCGACAGGTCGAGGTCCTCCAGGCCGCCGCTCGGCTTCGGGGCGCGGCCCACCTCCCACTCCATGTCCGGGTGGATGGAGCGGACCAGCGCGGTGACGCGCTCGGACACCTCGGCGGGCACGGGCTGGTCCGACTCGACCGCGCTGGCCAGGGCCTCGCGTTCGGCGGGCCAGGCGTCCCAGAAGGCGGTCACTGAGGAGGCGGAGTCGGTGGAGCGGCGACGACGGAACAGAGCCATGCCCCGATTTTCGCAGAAGCGGACGACCACACTCGCCGTCGCGCCCGGGGGCCGCCCGGCGGACGGTTCGCCCTCCCGAGGCCGCGGCCTGGTTCCCCGCCGGGCGTCGCCGTTGACCCCCGGTCGGAGGTTCCCGTCCCCCCAGGCGGGGACTCCGTCCCCTCCACGAGCGCATACCCTGGACCCACTATGACTTTGCGTGTACTCGCCGCCATGTCGGGCGGGGTCGACTCCGCGGTCGCCGCGGCCCGTGTGGCCGAGGCGGGCCACGACGTCACCGGTGTCCACCTGGCGCTCTCCAAGAACCCGCAGTCCTACCGCACGGGCGCTCGCGGCTGCTGCACCGTGGAGGACTCCCACGACGCGCGGCGGGCCGCCGACGTCATCGGCATCCCCTTCTACGTCTGGGACATGTCGGAGGAGTTCGACCGCGAGGTCGTACAGGACTTCGTGGCCGAGTACGAGGCGGGCAACACCCCCAACCCCTGCCTGCGCTGCAACGAGAAGATCAAGTTCGAGGCGGTGCTGGACCGGGCCGTCGCCCTGGGCTTCGACGCCGTGGCCACCGGACACCACGTCCGCAAGGTCGACGGGCGCCTGGTGCGCAGCGTGGACGCGGCCAAGGACCAGTCCTACGTGCTGGGCGTGCTCAACGCCGAGCAGCTGGAGCGCGCGGTGTTCCCGCTGGGGGACTGCACCAAGGACGAGGTGCGCGCGGAGGCCGAGCGGCGCGGCCTGTCGGTGGCGGACAAGCCCGACAGCCACGACATCTGCTTCATCGCCGACGGTGACACGGCGGGCTTCCTCAACCGGCGCATCGGCGAGCGGCCGGGGCCGATCCGGGACGAGGACGGCACGGTGGTGGGCACGCACAACGGCTCGCACACCTTCACCGTGGGCCAGCGCAAGGGCCTGGGCCTGGGCGGCGCCGCCCACCCGCGGTACGTGCTCTCCATCGAGCCGGTCGACAACTCCGTCACGGTGGGGCCGCGGGCGTCCCTGCGGGTGGACGCCATCACCGGCGTGCGCCCGGTGTGGAGCGGCAGCGAGCCCCTGACCGAGCCGACCGACTGCCACGTGCAGCTGCGCGCCCACGGCGAGGTCTACCCGGCGAGCGTGTGGCAGCGCGAGGCCGACGGCGGTCCCGAGCTGGTCGTCCGGCTGGCCGAACCCGCGACCGGCGTGGCCACCGGGCAGGCCGTGGTGGTCTACCAGGGCGACACGGTGCTGGGGTCGGCCACGATCTCCGCCACCTCCAGAACCGGCGCCGCGGTCTGAGGGGGCCGGTGCGGCGGTCCGGGCGGGCGCGGGGACGTGCCGCCCGGGGGCCCGGCGGCGGAGTGGGCTGTCCCACCTGGTTCGTCGCCCGCGATCCCTTGCCGAACTTAGGTAAGGCATAGCATAGTTGCGGGGCGAGGTGAGGGGGCCTGCCCATGCCGGAGTTCGATTTCCTCGACGGCCAGCCGTTCTGGATCGTCTACTTCACGCTGCTCGGCGTGGTCCTGTGCCGTGCCCAGGCCACGTACTGGATCGGCCGCGGCCTGGGCGCCGGGGTGACCCGCAGCCGTATGGGCGCCAGACTCGGCCCCCGGCTGGACGCCGCCCGGCGGCGCATCGACCGCTACGGCGCGCCCGTGGTCACCCTGAGCTTCTGCACCGTCGGCGTGCAGACCGCCGTCAACCTCGCCGCGGGCGCGATGCGCATGCGCTTCCCGCGCTACCTCGCCGCGATGTTCGTCGGCTCGCTGATCTGGGCGGGCCTGTGGGGCGTGGTCATCGGCGGCCTGGTGGGCACCTGGTTCTCCCTGTTCCTGGACTCGCCCTGGGCGGCCCTGGGCGTGGCCGCGCTGGCCTCGGCCGTCGTGGCCGTGATGGTGCTGCGCGCCCGCCGCTCCCGCGCCGCCGAAGAGCCCTCCGAGGAGCCCGAGGACGCCACCGACGCCCACCGCGCCTCCGCGGGTTAGCCCCGACGCGTCCCGACGGTAGCGCCTGACCGGGGCGCGTTGCCCTAACCTTGGGCGATGTGAGCGAACAGCACCCCTACCCCTGGCCCGCGGCGTCCTCCACCGGGGTCGGGTCCTGGCCGGGCGAGGACCCCGATGAGGCGATGCGCACGGTCCTCGGCGAACTCCCCGACCTGCCGCACCTGCCCGAGCTGCCCGCGCGCGGCGTCGGCGCCGACATGGTCGGCCGCACCTGCGGCCTCCTGGTGGAGTTCCCCGTGCAGGTCCAGCCCAGCGGCTGGCGGGTCGCCGACAGCCCCGGACGCGACCTGGGCCGCGCGGCCAGCCTCATGTCCTACGACCTCGACGCCCTCACCGAGCACGCCCACGGCTTCACCGGCACCCTCAAGGTGCAGGTCGCCGGGCCGTGGACCCTGGCCGCGTCGGTCGAACTGCGCAACGGCCAGCGCCTGGTCTCCGACCCGGGGGCCTGCCGCGACCTGACCGAGTCCCACCTGGAGGGCGTCCTGGCGCACCTGGGCGAGGTCCGCAGGCGGGTCCCCGGCGCCCGGCTCCTCGTCCAGGTCGACGAGCCCTCCCTGCCCGCCGTCCTGCTCGGCGCCCTGCCCACCGCCAGCGGCTACGGCCGCCTGCCCGCCGTCGACCGGGTGCGCGTCGAGGCCGCCCTGCGCGTCCTCTTCGCCGCGATCGACGCCACCGGGGCGGTCCCCGCCGCGCACTGCTGCGCCCCCGGAGTCCCCGTCGACCTGCTGCGCCGCAGCGGCGCCCGCGCGCTGAGCCTCAACGCCCTCCTCCTCACCCGCGACCACGACGAGACGGTCGGCACGGCCGTGGAGGCGGGCACCGGACTCCTGCTCGGCGTGGTCCCCTCCAGCGACGGCGCCGAGCCCGCGAGGACCGCCCGAATGTCCGACCCCGCCGCTACTGTCGATCCTGTTCGCGAGTTGTGGAACCGGTTGGGATTCTCCCCCGACCTGCTCTCCCGCGCGGTGGTCACCACGCCCACGTGCGGGCTGGCGGGCGCCTCACCCGGCCACGCGAGGGCGGCCCTGAACGCCTCCCGAGCCGGTGCCCGGGTCCTGCGGGACGAACCCCGAAGGTAGCGCCCGCAGCAGGCGAGCACGAGAGCGAGAAAGGTACCGAGTGAGCGCGCCCGACACCACCACCGACATCCCCGACGAGGTTCGCGCCCGGCACACCGAGCTGTGCCAGGAACTGGACGACCACAGTTACCGGTACTACCTGGGCACACCGGTGATCTCCGACGCCGAGTACGACACCCTCATGCGTGAGCTGGTCGGCATCGAGGACTCCTACCCCGCCCTGGCCACCCAGGACTCGCCCACGCAGAAGGTCGGCGCGCCCATCAGCGTCGACTTCGCCGCGGTCGAGCACCTGGTGCGGATGGAGAGCCTGGGCAACGCCTTCGACGTCGACGAGCTCAACGCCTGGGCCGACCGGGCCAGCGCCGAGGTGCCCGTCAACGGCTACCTGTGCGAGCTCAAGATCGACGGCCTGGCCGTGGACCTGGTGTACGAGAAGGGCCGCCTCGTGCGCGCCGCCACCCGCGGCGACGGCCGCGTCGGCGAGGACATCACCCTCAACGTGCGCACCATCGGGGTCGTCCCCGAGCGCCTGGACGAGAGCGTGCGCCCCGCCCCCGAGCTGCTGGAGGTGCGGGGGGAGGTCTTCCTGCCGGTGGAGGACTTCGGAAAACTCAACGAGCGCATCACCGCCTCGGGCGAGCACACCCCCTTCGCCAACCCCCGCAACGCCGCCGCCGGGTCGCTGCGCCAGAAGGACCCCCGCGTCACCGCCACCCGGCCGCTGTCGATGATCGTGCACGGCGTGGGCGCCTACTCTCCGGCGAAGGACGGCGGCGGGGAGGTGGCCTTCACCAGCCAGTCGCAGGCCTACCGGCTGCTGGGGGAGTGGGGGCTGCCGCTCAGCGACCGCTACCGGGTCGTCACCACCATGGACGAGGTCCGCGAGTACGTGGCCCACTACGCGGCCCACCGCCACGAGCCCGCCTACGAGATCGACGGCATCGTCATCAAGGTCGACGACTTCGCCCTCCAGCGGCGCCTGGGCTCCACCAGCCGCGTCCCGCGCTGGGCGATCGCCTACAAGTACCCGCCCGAGGAGGTCACCACCCGCCTGCTCGACATCAAGGTGGGCGTGGGCCGTACCGGGCGCGTCACCCCCTACGGGGTCATGGAGCCGGTGGTCGTGGCCGGGTCCGAGGTCGAGTTCGCCACCCTGCACAACGCGCGCGAGGTCGAGCGCAAGGGCGTGCTCATCGGCGACACCGTCGTGCTGCGCAAGGCGGGCGACGTCATCCCCGAGATCGTCGCCCCGGTGCTCGACCGCCGCGACGGCACCGAGCGGGCCTTCGCCATGCCCGAGTCCTGCCCCGAGTGCGGCACCACGCTCGGCCAGCAGAAGGAGGGCGACGTCGACCTGCGCTGCCCCAACGCCCGCTCCTGCCCGGGCCAGCTGCGCGAGCGCCTGTTCTTCGTGGCCAGCCGCAAGGCCCTGGACATCGAGGCGCTGGGCTACGTGGCCGCCACCGCCCTCACCCAGCCGCTGGAGCCCGCCCGGCCGCCGGTGCGCGACGAGGGCGACCTGTTCGACCTCACCGTCGACATGCTGCTGCCCATCCGCACCCACGTGCTCGACCCCGACACCACCGAGCCCAAGACCGACCCCAAGACCGGCGAGCCCAAGGTGGTGTCCTTCTTCGCCAACAAGAAGGGCGAACCCAAGAAGACGGTCGAGAAGCTCTTCGAGCAGCTGGAGGAGGCCAAGTCCAAGCCGCTGTGGCGTGTGCTGGTGGCGCTGTCCATCCGGCACGTGGGTCCGCGCGCGGCGGAGGACCTGGCCCGCCACTTCCGCTCCATGGACGCCATCCGCGCGGCCAGCGAGGAGGAGCTGGCTGCGGTCGACGGCGTCGGCCCGACCATCGCCGCCTCCATCCGCGAGTGGTTCTCGGTGGACTGGCACGCCGAGATCGTCCGCAAGTGGGCCGACGCCGGGGTGCGCATGGAGGACGAGGACGACGGCTCCAGGCCGCGCCACCTGGAGGGGGTCACCGTGGTGGTGACCGGATCCCTGGAGGGCTTCAGCCGGGACGGGGCCAAGGAGGCGATCGCCGAGCGCGGCGGCCGGGCCACGGCGTCGGTGTCCAAGAAGACGGGTTTCGTGGTGGTCGGCGACAGCCCCGGCTCCAAGTACGACAAGGCCGTCAAGCTGGGGGTGCCGGTCCTGGACGAGGAGGGCTTCCGCGTCCTTTTGGAGGCCGGTCCCGAGGCGGCCGAGGCCATGCGGATCAACCCCGCGCCCCGGGAGCCCGGGACCGAGGACGCCGAGGCCGGGGCCACGGGGACCGAGGGCGCGACCGGGACCGACGCCGTCCCCGGAACGTCCGAAACCGTCGCCGACGCCGAGGAGGCCGTCAGGGACGAGGCCTGAGGGCACGGGCCGCTCCCGCCGACCACGGCCGCGGAACCCGGGGCGTACCGGGCCCGCGGCCGTATCGGACCCGCGTACCTTTTCGGGGATCCCTCACCGCGCGCAGCCCCGCCTTGGTTAACTGATAGTTCCTGGCAAGCGACAGTTGGTGACGAAACCGCGTAAGGTGGACAGCAACGCACAGGATGCGGGTGTATCCGAAACCGGAATTCGGCCATGAGGGGTGGCCGGGTGCTGGGAACCCCGAGCAGGAGCGGCGGCGCCGTCCGGCGC
>NZ_QPFC01000081.1:0-11053 GCF_003427465.1 Nocardiopsis sp. TNDT3
GGCCCCGGGCTCCGGCCGACGCCTCGCCCGGGCCCGCGCCGTGCCTCAGGCGCCTGCTGTGGCGGCGGAGTGCTCCGCCTGGGGCGCCCTGCCGCGGACCACCAGGTCGCTCCACAGCGACCGCACCCGGGACAGGCCGTAGGCGGTGGTGACCTCCTCGCGTGCGCGCGCGGCCTCCGAGGAGAACCGCCCCTCGCTGACGGTCGCGTGGATGGCCTCGGCCATCGCCACGGCGTCGTCGTGGATCCAGTGCGGGTCGTAGATGGTGTCCGCGCCCGGCCACGGCAGCAGGGCGGGCACGCCGCCCGAGGCGGCGCACTCGGCGGGCGCCAGGTGGAAGGACTCGTCGTCGCTGGTGGAGAGCATGAACCCCACCCGCCGCAGCCAGGTGGCCACGTCCGGCCCGAAGGGGTCGAACACCACCCCGGAGGCGAGGCGCTCGTCGCGCTGGATCCGCCGGTAGACGCGCTCGAAGTAGGCGCGCTCCTCCGGCCGGTTCCAGATCCACCAGTACTCCCACGGCTGCTTGGTCTTGACCGACAGCGTGTACCGCGGGTCCATGCGCCGCAGCTCGGCGATGACGTCCAGGCCCCGGTCCAGCCGCTTGCGCGAGGGCGCGATGCCGACCATGCCCAGGGAGTACTCGGCCCCGGGGAGCTTGGGGCGGCCGAGCTGCTCGTCGTCCACCCAGTTGGGGACCACGACCACCTTCCCGGCGGGCCACCCGGTGATCTCGCGGGTCAGGTCGGCGTAGTGGGGGCTCACGCACACCACCGCGTCGACCTTGTCGATGTCGAGCTTGCGGGGCCACTCCGCGTAGAGCTCGAAGCGGTGCAGCCGCACGATGAGCCGCTGGTCGGGGCGCTTCCACTTGGAGTAGAACAGCGCGTTGGGCCCGCACCACTCGCAGATCACCACGTCGGCCCAGGCGGCCAGCTCCCGGGAGCGGTACTGGTCGTGGGTGCTCAGCCCCTCCCACTCGTCCATGCGCACGTCGAGACCGGGCAGCGAGTCCAGGTACTCGGCCAGGCGGGTGAAGAACTTCATGTCGTGCCCGGCGATGACCACCTTGAGCGGCCGCTCGGGGTCGGCGCCCTCGGGGGTGGGCGGCAGGGCGTCGGCGAGGTAGCCGCGCAGCCGCTCGGCGGCCCGCTCCAGCGTGTGGTCGGCCGCGGCGTCGCGGCAGCGCGCGGCGGCGTCCGCGTAGACCGCGCGGTCGCCGTGGGCGCGGGCCACCACGTCGGCGACCGAGGCGACGTCGGTCCCGGCGAAGAGCGGGTAGTCCGCGCCCAGCATGGCCTCGTGCATGGGCGTGCGGTTGAGCACCACCGGCAGTCCGAGCGCGCCCAGCTCCAGCACCTTGGTGGACAGCTCCAGGCTGGCGTCCATGGACGGGTCGCGCCAGGACAGCCCGAAGCCGCACTCGGCGGCCTGGCGGAGCGCCTCGGCGCGCGACATCCCGCCGCGCCAGTCCACGTTCGGGGTGCCCTCCAGGGCCCTGCGCATGTTCTTGGCCCAGTCGGCGGGTTCGGCGTGGATCTTGTCGCCGATCATCACGAGTTCGGCGTCCACCCCGCGCCGCGCCAGCTCGGCGGGCAGCTCGGTCATCTCCAGGGTGTTCCAGCGGGGCGCGAACTTGCCGGTGTAGGCCAGGCGGGCGCGGCCGCCGGCCCCGCCGTCGGCGCGCACGTCCTCGGGGACGACCACCACGGGCGGGAACAGGACCGACCGGCCGCAGGCGGCGGGCACCGTCGACTCCAGGAAGGCGCGCAGCTCCTCGGTCTGGCAGAGCAGGAACCGCGAGGCCAGCGCGATCTCGGTGAGTTCGGCGGTGGCGGTCGCGGACAGCTCGCCCACGCTGTGCGGGAAGTCGGTCAGGTAGGTCCACAGGCGGCCCGCCAGCGCCTCCTCCTGCGCGGCCAGCCCGGCCAGGCGGCGCCCGCGCACGACGACGAGGTCGAAGGGCTTGCGCTCGTGGTGCCTGGTCATCAGGGTGACGGCCTGCTCCGGGGTGAGCCCCCTCGGCCCCAGGTCGGGCAGCGCCTTGTCCTCGTAGGGCCGCAGCAGCCGGACCCCGGGCACCCTGGTGAGGGGCTCGGTGAGCCGGTCGGTGCGCACGGGCGCCTTCAGCAGCAGGGTCACCTCGCATCCGGCGGCGGCCAGGGCCTGCGCCATCGACTGCGCCCAGATCGCGGAACCGTCGATGATGTTGAGGTCCACGTCCCCGTACAGGAGTGCGCGCGGAGGCGGTGTGCTCACGTTCTTCCCTTCGGATGCTTTCTCGTTGCCCGTACGGCTCATCCGACGGCGCCGGTCGAGGCGTCGGCCGCGTCGGACACGGGGTCCTCCGCGTCGTCGCCCGTCCCGTGGTCGGGGCCCAGGGCCAGGAGCCGGGTGCCGCGGCGGTTCCACTCCGCCGGGTCCCAGCCGCGCCTCAGCAGCGTGGTGCGGACCAGTTCCGGCACGACCGCGCTGACGAAGACGTACTGACGGTCCGCGGTGCCTGGACGGTCGAGGAGACCGTGCGCGCCCGGCTCGGCGGCCGACGCGTCGACGGTACCGACCGCGTCGGCGTCCGTGCACTCCACCGCGCAGACCAGGTCGGCCAGGCGCCTGCGGCCGACCGGAGCGGTCCACAGGTGCGACCACGGCGCGGTGGCGCGCTCGGCCAGGGTGGCCCAGGGCTCCCCGGCGCGGCCTCCGGGCTCGTCGCGGGTGAGTTCCTCGGGGGTGTCCGGGGCGTTGAAGCGTACCGTGCGCACGGTGACGCCCTCGGCGCGCAGCCGCTGGATCCCGGGCAGGCGGGAGGCCGTGCCGGGCACGACCACCTCGGCGGGCCTGAGCGCGGAGGCCAGCAGGTCGTCGGCGAGCCGGTCGGCGTCCGCCTCCCCCGCAGGGTCGGCCAGGACAGCTACGGACCGGCCGCGCAGCGGCAGTTCACGGCCGGGCGTGCCGGGCGGGAAGTCCAGGCCGTCCAGGATCTCGGCGAGGCGCACCGGGGTGGCCTCGCGCAGGAAGACCTGGCGGAGCATGCCGCGCTGCTCGGCCGCGGTGGGCTCCTCGGCGCGCATGCGCGGCACCGTGACGGCCAGGCCCTCCCCCGCGGTCACCGCGCGGGTGCCGCAGGCCCAGGCGCGGCTGTGCAGCCGGGGCTCCTCGGCGGTCAGGGGCGCGACGACGGCGACCTTGGCGGCGCGCAGGGCGTCGGCGAGGCCGCGGGAGTCGGCCTCCACCACGCCCGCGTCCAGCCCGGCGAGGACGCCGGGGACGGGCTCCTCGCGGTGGACGCGCACGAAGACCGTCTCGGGCCCGGGCGTCAGGTCGGCGGCCACGGGGTTGAACAGGTGCAGGGGGACCCCGGCGTCGCCCCGGTGGACCCTGTCGAAGCCCAGCTCGCGCAGGGCGGGCGGCGAGGGGACGTCGTCGAGCAGGACCGTGGGGATGCCGCGGGAGGCGGCGGACTCCAGCACCCAGTGCAGGGCGCGGGTGCGGTCGGCGGCCGCGGGGTCGCCCACGTGCGCCCACGGCGACCCGGGGGCGGCGGCCGAGGCCGAGACCAGGACCAGGTCCACGTCGACGCCGTCCATGACGATCTGGGCGTCGTGCGGGCGCAGCGGCACCGGGCGCACGTAGGGGTCGATCGCCTCCGCGATGGAGGGGCCGACGACCGTGGCGACGACCAGCAGGTCCTCGCTGCCGCCGCTCAGGCCGGTGAGCAGGCGCGACTCCTGGCGCTCGGCGTCGAAGGAGCGGACCGGCTCGGCGCCGCCGCGGCGGCGGCGCTCGGTGTGCCGGGTGTTGCCGCTACTGCGCCAGAGGCGGTAGAGGTCACGGGGAAGTTTGACCAGGGATTTGCCTGGGCGCTTGGCGGCGGCCGTGAGCGCCTTGCCCACCTGGAGCGAGGTGGAGCCCTCCAGGGCGGCGAGCCGGCTGCGCGCCTCCTGGAGCTGGGCCTCGCGCTCGGCCAGCGCCTGCCGGAGCTGTTCGGTCTGGCTCTGTTCACGCCGTTTCACGGTCTGCCACCTTGTGTTCGGTTCGGTTCGGCGAAACCACCGCGCCGTGCGTCGGGTCCGACTGCGACGTGCGGTGCACCCTGCGAGTGCCCGGCCGGGTGCGGATGCCCATGGCCAGGCGTGTCGCGGGCCCGGCGGGGCCCCTGGGGTGCGGGACGGTTGGAGGGACGTGTGCCATGGTGGATCACCTGGACCGCTGCGGGGGAATAGGGGCCGCTCTTCGGCGCGCCCCGCGTGCCTGGACCGGGACCGCGCCCCGTACGGCGCGTTCCCGCGCGCTGGCGTTCCTGGGTGCGGGAACGGGTGCGCGGTGTTCGTGTGTCATGGGGTTCACCTCGACCACTGGGTGAGCACGGAGGCGATGCGCTCCCCCGCGCGGCCGTCCCACAGGGGCGGGGTGTCGCCGATCCGCTCCGGGCTCCGCCCGTGCAGGACCTTGGTGACGGCCTGGAGGAGGTCGGCCTCCGTGACGAGCTGGTTGGTGCCGTGGGTGATGGTGACGGGGCGCTCGGTGTTGGGGCGCAGGGTCAGGCAGGGGACCCCGAGGATCGTGGTCTCCTCCTGGACGCCGCCGGAGTCGGTGACCACGGCGGCGGCGCCGCGGGTGAGCGCGACGAAGTCGAGGTAGCCCAGGGGTTCGAGGAGCCGCACGCGCGGGTGGTCGCCGAGCCCGGCCCGGTCGAAGGCGGCCTTGCCGCGCGGGTGCACGGGCATGACCACGTCGGCGAGGTCGGCGATCTCGTGCAGGCGCGCGGCGAGGCGGGCGACGGTGTCGGGGTCGTCCACGTTCGCGGGCCGGTGCAGGGTGGCGGCGACGTAGCGCTCGGGCAGGTCCAGGCGCTCGCGCAGGGCGTCGGCGTCGAAGCGGTCGAGGTTGCCCAGGAGGGTGTCGATCATGGGGTTGCCGACCAGGTGGACGCGGGAGGGCGGGACGCCCTCGGCGGCCAGGTGGCCGACGGCCTCCGGGCTGGTGGCGAAGCACACGTCGCTGAGCTGGTCGGTGACGCGGCGGTTGATCTCCTCGGGCATGGTGTTGTCGAAGGAGCGCAGCCCCGCCTCCACGTGGGCGACGGGGACGTGCAGCTTGGCGGCGACCAGGGCCGCGGCCACGGTGGAGTTGACGTCGCCGTAGACGACCACCATGCCGGGCCTGCGCTCGGTGAACTCCTTCTCCAGGCCCACCATGAGCGCGGCGGTCTGGGCGGCGTGGGAGCCCGAGCCGACGCCGAGGTCGACGTCGGGGGTGGGCAGGCCCAGGTCGCGGAAGAACACCGCGGACATGCGGTCGTCGTAGTGCTGGCCGGTGTGCACGACCGCCTGGTGCGCGCCGCGTCCGCGCAGGGCGGAGACCACGGGCGCTGCCTTGACGAAGTTGGGGCGCGCGCCGACGACGTGCACGATCCCGGTGTCCTGGCTCCCCAGGGGGGCACTCGTTGCCACGGCTCTCACGTTTCCTTCTGTTGGGGTGGTGTTCCCGCCGTGACCGGCGGGACTGGTGTGGTCCGGCGGCGTTCCTTGCCCGAGCCGTCCCGTCCGTGTCGCCGTGGTGTCACCGTACGGTCACGTCCGCGTGGTTGTGTGACTGACCGTGCATGACACCCAAGCTTCCGAAACCCAGGTTCCGCGTCCGCGCGCCCGCTGGCCGCGAGCGGCGACGTTCACCCTCTCGTTGGCCTGGCGACACCTGCGGGCCGAACCGGCCCGGCTGCCGCTGCTGGCGCTGCGGCTGACGCCCGGTCCGCCCCGGCGCGCGGTGCGCGCCCTGGCCTCCCGGGCGGGCGGCCGGGCCCGCGCCTACGCCCTGTGGGACCAGGGCCGGCGCGCGGACGCCCGCGAGGCGGTGCTCGCCGCGGCGAGCGGTGCCTCCCCCCGCCGGGTGGGCCGCCTGGTGGCGTCCTGCCTGGCGGCGGGAGACGCGGCCACCGCCCGGGAGCTGGTCGAACAGCTTCCGGAGGGCGCTCTTCGGGAGGCCGCGGAGCATCGGACGGCCCTGGCCACGGGACGCGCTGTCGCCGCGCCCCCGTCCACGTCGCCTGACCGTCACGCCATCACGTTAACCCGCGATCCACGAACGCCGCCCGACGCCACGGTGAACGCTCGGCGACCGGAGGCGTCGGAGGGTGAACGGTGGCGTGTGGCCGGGGACCCGGCGTCACCCGGAGCGGGCCTGCGGGTGCTGCACCTGGTGACCAACGCGCTGCCGCACACCAACGCGGGCTACACCCAGCGCACCCACAAGATCGCGGTCGCCCAGCGCGAGGCCGGAATGGACGTGCACGTGGTCACCCGGGCGGGGTACCCCCTGGTCAAGGGGGTTCCCGACCCGCGCACGCTGGTGCGGGTGGACGGCATCCCCTACCACCGCCTCCTCCCCTGGACGGCGCCCGCCGACGCCGCCCAGGAGCTGGCCGCGGGGGTGCGGCTGGGGTCGGAGCTGGTGGAGGCGCTGCGGCCCGACGTGCTGCACGCCGCGAGCAACCACCACAACGCCCGCCTGGCCCTGGAGCTGGGCCGCAGGTTCGGCCTGCCGGTGGTGTACGAGGTGCGGGGCTTCCTGGAGGAGTCGTGGCTCTCGCGCGACCCCTCGCGCAGCGTGGACGACGCCTTCTACCGGGCCGAGCGCGCGAGCGAGACCGAGTGCATGCTGGCCGCCGACCTTGTGGTGACCCTGGGCGAGGCGATGCGCGCCGACATCGAGGCGCGCGGCGTGCCGCGCGAGCGCCTGCTGGTGGTGCCCAACGCGGTGGACGCCTCCTTCCTGGCCCCGCTGCCGCCGGGCGCGGGGGTGCGCGCCGAGCTGGGGATCGGCGGCGAGGACTTCGTGGTGGGCACCACCACCAGCTGCTTCGGCTACGAGGGCCTGGACACGCTGCTGGAGGCGGTGGCCCTGATGCGCGAACGCGGCGAGGCGGCGCACGCCCTGGTGGTGGGGGACGGCCCCGAGCTGCCCGCGCTGCGCTCCCTGGCCGACTCGCTGGGTCTGGAGGGGGCCGCGCACTTCACCGGCCGCGTCCCGGCCGCGCGGGTGCGCGACCACCACGCCGCGCTGGACGTGTTCGCGGTGCCCAGGCGCGACGAGCGGGTGTGCCGTCTGGTCACCCCGCTCAAACCCGTGGAGGCCATGGCGGGCGGGCTTCCGGTGGTGGCCAGTGATCTCCCCGCGTTGCGAGAGATCGTGGAACCGGGAGTGACAGGAGAGTTAATTCCGGCAGGCGAATCGGCGACCCTAGCCGATGTGCTGACAAAACTCGCTTACAGTCGTGAAAAGCGGATCTCCTACGGCAGTGCGGGTCGCGATCTCGTCGGCGACCGCACCTGGGCCGAGGCCGCATACCGCTACAACCAGGCGTATCGGGTTCAGATTCGCGAAATGACCGAACCAGGCCAGAACCCGTAAGCGTGGACAACACGTGCTTACACTCAGACGTCTAACGCACTGAGCAATGGCACTTCCCGCTATTTACGCCCGTTCACGAGATGAATGCGAGTGTGACCACGAAGTGGATGCCGCAGCCTCCAACCCAGCCCTTGTCTCCGAGCAGTCCGCCGGTGCGGTCAGCGACCTCGTCGTTCTCGGCCTCGGCTACGTCGGCCTGCCGCTGGCGGCCGAGGCCGTGTCCGCCGGCCTGAAGGTCACCGGTCTGGACGTGAGCGACCGCGTCGTCGACGGGCTCAACAACGCCGTCTCGCACGTGGACGACCTCTCCGCGGAGGACGTGCGCCGGATGCTGGACCGCGGTTTCACCGCGACCACCGACCCGGCCTGCCTGGCCGCCGCGCGCACCATCGTGATCTGCGTGCCCACGCCGCTGTCGGCCGAGGGCGGCCCCGACCTGGGCGCGGTGACGTCCGCGGCCGAGGCGATCGCCGCCCAGCTGCAGCCCGGCACCCTGGTCATCCTGGAGTCGACCACCTACCCCGGCACCACCGAGGAGGTGGTCCGCCCGCTGCTGGAGAAGTCCGGCCTGGTCGCGGGCGCCGACTTCCACCTGGCCTTCTCGCCCGAGCGCATCGACCCCGGCAACCCGACCTTCGGCGTGGCCAACACGCCCAAGGTGGTCGGCGGCCTGACGCAGGAGTGCGGCGAGGCGGCGGCGGAGTTCTACGGCGCCTTCGTGAACACGGTGGTGCGGGCGCGCGGCACCCGCGAGGCCGAGATGGCCAAGCTGCTGGAGAACACCTACCGCCACGTCAACATCGCCCTGGTCAACGAGATGGCCATCTTCTGCCAGGAGCTGGGCGTGGACCTGTGGGACTCCATCGCCGCGGCGGCCACCAAGCCGTTCGGCTTCCAGGCCTTCTACCCGGGCCCGGGCGTGGGCGGCCACTGCATCCCCATCGACCCGAACTACCTGTCGTACAAGGTCAAGACCCTCGGCTACCCGTTCCGGTTCGTGGAGCTGGCCCAGGAGATCAACGGCCGCATGCCCTCCTACGTCATCCAGCGGGCGCAGGAGCTGCTCAACGACTCCGGCCTGGCCCTGTCGCGCTCCAAGGTGCTGCTGCTGGGCGTCACCTACAAGGCCGACATCGCCGACCAGCGCGAGTCCCCGGCCCGGCCGGTCGCGCGCAAGCTGGCCGCCAAGGGCGCCACGCTGACCTACCACGACCCGCACGTGGAGTCCTGGCAGGTCGACGGCGTGGACGTGCCCAGGTCCACTGACCTGGACCGCGCCCTGGCCGAGGCCGACCTGACCATCCTGCTCACCGACCACGCCGAGTACCGGCCCAAGCGGCTGGAGGAGTACGCGCGGCTGCTCCTGGACACCCGGGGCGTGCTGCGCCGCCCCGACCCCGAGGACTCCGCGGTCCCCTCGCAGGTGCGGCGCCACGTCACACGGGAGGGCATCGAGGTCCTGTGAGCTGAGGGACCCGTCCCGACGGGCACGCCGATCCGCGAGCACACCGCGTTCATCGGCGTGCCTTTCGGCGTTCACCTTCCCCCGGCCGAAGGTTCACCCGCTGCACTCCGTGCGGCCACCGGGCTTTCCTCGGCGCGTCTTTCCCGCTGAATACCGTGACGAAGAGCTGATACCGCTCCGAGAGGAGCGGCCAGGCCGATCCGCCCGAGAGGGCCTCAGACGGCGACACAGGTAGGTGAGATCGATGCACGCGCTCGTGGCCACGGTGGTGCACCACCCGGAGGACGCACGGATCCTGCACCGGCAGATCCGCGCCCTGTTGGACGCCGGACACAGCGTGACCTATGTGGCGCCGTTCCGCGAGTGCGGGGTGACCCCCTGGTCGGAACTGCGCTCGGTGGACGTGCCGCGCGCCTCGGGGCGCGAGCGGCTCGCCTCGCTGCGCGCCGCCCGCGCGGTGCTCGCCGAGCAGGCGCCCCTGGCCGACCTGCTGCTCTTCCACGACCCCGAACTCCTGATGGCCCTGCCGTCCAGACGCCCGGTGACGGTGTGGGACGTGCACGAGGACACGGCGGCGGCCCTGCTCACCAAGGCGTGGGTGCCCCGGGCGCTGCGGCGTCCGCTGGGCACGGTGGTGCGCTCCTTCGAGCGGCACGCGGAGCGGCGGATGCGGCTGATGCTGGCCGAGGAGGGGTACCGCTCCCGGTTCCGCCTGGAGCACCCGGTGGTGCCCAACACCACCGAGGTGCCGGAGTTCCCGGCGCGCGAGCCGGGCGACGACCGGATCGTGTACCTGGGCCAGGTGTCCGAGGCGCGCGGCGCGCGCGAACTGGTGGAGCTGGGGCGCATGCTGCGCCCGCACGGCGTGCGCCTGGAGGTGATCGGCGGGGCCGACGCCGGGGTGCGGCCGCTGCTGCGCGAGGCCCAGCAGGAGGACGTCCTGCACTGGTACGGGTTCGTGCCCAACGACCGGGCGCTGCGGATCTGCGCGGGCGCCATGGCGGGGCTGAGCCTGCTGCACGACACGCCCAACTACCGGCACTCGATGCCGACCAAGGTCGTGGAGTACATGGCGCACGGCCTGCCGGTGGTGACCACGCCCAACCCGATGGCACAGGAGCTGGTGACCGGCCGTCCGGAGGGCCCGTCGGGCCTGGTGGTGCCGTTCGGGGACGTGTCGGCCGCGGCGGAGTCGGTGCTGCGGCTGCGCCGGGACGCGGAGCTGCGCCGGAACCTGGCGCGCACCGGGCACCGGATCGCGCGGACCTCCTTCCACTGGCCGGTCCAGGCGCGCCTGTTCGTCAAGCGCCTGGAGGCGTGGGCGGACGAGGCCTCCGGCGGGCCGCTGCCCGTCGTGCCGCCCCCGCGGAGTCGCCAGCGCACTCCCGTGCGTGACTGACCCCACTTCCAGTCCAAGAAATATCTTCCTCGTCAACAAGTGTTGTGGTCCACGTCGGAGCCGACTCCGCACGGCCCCCCGCCACACCACGAGCACGACCGAGGAAACACATGACTGACGCGCTGGTACTCGACAAGGCGGCCCAGGACCTGCTCTTCCGGGACGCCCGTACCGCGAACAGCTTCACCGACGAGCCGGTCACCGAGGAGCAGGTCCGCGCGATCCACGACCTGGTCAAGTACGGGCCGACCGCCATGAACAACCAGCCGCTGCGGGTCACCGTGGTGCGTTCGGCCGAGGCCCGCGAGCGCCTCGTGGCGCACATGGCGGGCAACAACGCCCCC
Organism: Nocardiopsis sp. TNDT3; assembly: GCF_003427465.1. NCBI lineage: Bacteria > Bacillati > Actinomycetota > Actinomycetes > Streptosporangiales > Nocardiopsidaceae > Nocardiopsis > Nocardiopsis sp. TNDT3. The sequence goes on from NZ_QPFC01000081.1 coordinate 10,619, forward strand.
AAGACCTCGACGGCGCCGCTCACCCTGATCCTGTCCGCGGACTCCGACTTCCACGAGCACTTCCCGAAGACCTTCCCCGTCGCGCCCGACGCCCGGGACAACTTCTCCGGGATGCCCGTCGAGGCCCGCGAGAGCATGGCCCTGCAGAACGCGTTCCTCCAGATCGGCTACCTGGTCCTGGGCGTGCGCGCCGCAGGTCTGGCGGCAGGGCCGATGACCGGCTTCGACGCCGAGGGCGTGCGCCGCGAGTTCTTCGGCGAGGACTCCACACTGCGGCCCCTGGTGGTCATGAACGTCGGCAGGCCGGGCCCGGACGCGTGGTTCGACCGCCTGCCGCGCCTGGAGTACGACGAGGCCTTCACCGAGATCTGATCCGCGGCCCCCGCGCCGGCCCCGGGAGGGCGGGCGACGGGGGCGGGGCACCGCGTCAGGGGC
>NZ_QPFC01000783.1:0-7416 GCF_003427465.1 Nocardiopsis sp. TNDT3
CCAGGGCCGCCACCGGCCCACGGCCGCGCCGACGACGTCCAGGGCGTGGTAGAGCACCTGGAGGCCGCAGACGACCTCGACGTAGCGCAGCGGCTGGAGCGAACGCAGCGCGCGCACCCCGTCCAGGAAGCGGCGCACCGGGGCGACCCGGTCGTAGTGGGTGCTGACGCGGTAGGCCGCCCCGCCCTCGCGGGCCGCGCCCAGGGTGGCCGCGAGTTCGTCGTGGTGCAGCGGGCCCTCCTGGATCACGTGCACCCCCCGGCGCAGCAGGGCGCGGGCCAGCTCGCTGCCCGGTCCGCCGTTGACTCCGGCGTAGACGGCGACGCAGGCGAACCGCACGCTCGCGGGCAGGTCGTCGACGGAGGTGTACAGGGGGACCCCGGCCGCGCGGGCGCACTCCGCCGACCTCGCGCTGCCCCGGGCCAGGACCCCGGCCAGGCGCAGGTCGGGGTGGTCGCGCAGGGCGGCGAGGTAGACGCGGCCGAAGCCGGTCCCGCACACGACGGTCTCGCCGCGCCCGTCTCCGGTGCCCGTCACAGGACCCCCTCCTCGACTCCGGAGTGCGCGTCATCGTCGTCGGTGAGGCGCAGGAACGCGACTCCGGGCGCGTCCCGCAGGCCGTCGAGGACCCCGGCGGTCGGCAGCGCCTCGCCCGCCCAGTGCGTTCCGTCCGCCGCCCCGCCCCCGGCCGCGAACCGCACCGCCAGGGCCGCGGCCTCGGCGCTCAGGGCCGGACCCGCGCCGGTGAGCGCGAGGACCCGGGTGCGCTCACGGCCGCCGATCCGGCCCCCGGCCCGCAGCACCAGCGCCTGGTACTGGGTGCGGCCGAACACCTCCAGGCCGGAGGCGCGCACGAGCAGGTCCGCCAGGGCGTCGGGGTCGGTGACACCCCGGCCCCGCGTCCCGGCGAGCGCGTCGGTGGTGCGCGTCCCCTCGAAGACGTGCCACCAGTCCAGGCGCTCCAGGGACAGGGCGCGTGCCAGGCGCTCGGCCTCGGGGCTCAGGAAGGGGTGCAGGGACACGGGCCGGGGCAGGAAGGGCAGCCGCGCGTCCGCCTCGGGCCGCAGGGCGCCCGCGACACGGCGGCCGCCGCGCCAGGCCGCCAGCGAGCGGTCCGCGCCGGAGGCCAGCCCCGCGACGTAGTCGCGCGCGGCCGCCGGGGTGAAGCGCTCCAGGCCGCCGGAGTGGACCGTCATGTCCGTCACCCGGTCGAAGCCGTCGGCCAGCACGCGGGGCAGCAGTGTGCTCAGCCCCGGCAGCAGGCCCGCCCCCAGCAGGGCGCAGCGGCCCGGCGCCGGGTCGGGGTCGTCCGGTCCCGCGGGGGAGAGGTGGTCGCGTCCGTCGTCCCCCACCGACACGTAGTGGGCGCCGGCCGCGGCCGCGGCCCGCAGGACCCGGTCCCCCAGGAGCGCGGAGGGGCCCGCGCAGTTGACCACCACGTCGTGGGAGGAGCAGAACTCCGCCAGCCCCGCGGGGTCCTCGGCGTCGACCACGCGCACGGCCGCCCCGGGGGGAGGGCCGGACAGGCGGCCGGGGTCGCGTACGCCCGCCGTCAGGCGCGCCCCGGTACCGGCCAGCCGCGCCAGCAGCGCGGAACCGACCGCCCCCGCGGCGCCGAGTACGCCCACGCGGGTCATCGCGGCCCCCTCCGTCCCGTGCCGTGCGGCGCGCGTCGGCCCGCCGTGAGGAGGAGCCGCGCGGTCGTGTCCACGTGCGGCTCGCGCAGGCAGGAGAAGTGGTCCCCGGGCACGTCCTGCACCGTCAGCTCGCCCAGGCACAGGTCCCGCCAGAACCGCGTCATGTCGTGGCGCAACCAGGGCAGGAACCTGGTGTCGGAGGCCTCCCGCAGGAACACGGCGTCGCCCGCGTAGGGCTGGGGCCGGTGCGCCGCCACCGCGGCCATGCTGTGGCGGTACACGGGGTACAGCGCCGCGACGTCCTCGCCCGCGAGCCCCGGACCCACCGCTTCGGCCATCGTCTGGAAACGGGCCGCGGCCCCCTTGTCCGCGAGGGCCCGGAACGCCCGCGCCGCGTCGGCCAGGCCCTCCTCCTCGGGGAGCCGGGCCAGCGCGCCCTCGGGCACCCGTCCCGGCGTCCGCGCCAGGACGGCGTCGAAGGCCCGGGCGAGCACCGCGTCGTCGGGGTAGCCCAGCTTGGCGGTGTCGGCGCCCAGCACCCGGGCGAAGACGAACTCCAGGACGAGCTCGTCGCGGACCTCGTGGGGCAGCCGGTAGCTGCTGATGATGCTCAGGCTGGCCACGTCGGCCCCGGCCTCGGTGAGGTTGCGCGCGACCTCGGTCGCCAGCAGCCCGCCCATGCAGTAGCCGACCACGTGGAAGCGGCCCCCCTCGCGGAGCAGGGACTCGGCGTAGTCGGCGGCCAACCGGTCGATGTGCCCCTCCGGGGGGTCGTCGTCGATCCGGCCGCCGTCCAGCGCGATCCCCAGGAGCGGGCCGTCCGCGGCCAGCAGGGGCGACAGCGACCGGTAGGGGTTGAGCGTGCCCGTGCCGTCGTGGACCAGGACGCGGGTGGCCTCCGCGCCGGATCCGCCCGTGCCCACCAGTGAGAACCCGGGGGAGCGCCGTCCGGACCCGGCGGGCGCGGCCGTCCCGGCGTCCTCCCCCAGGGCCGCGGCGAACCCGGAGACGGTGGGGTGGTTGAGCAGGGTCCGCAGGACGGTGTCGTAGTAGTGGGCCCCGACCTCGGGGACGCTCTCGCGCATCCGCCCGGCGACCTGGGCGATGAGCAGGGAGTCCCCGCCCAGCTGGTAGAAGTCCTCGTTGCGGCCCACACGGGAGACCGGCAGCAGGTCGAGCCAGACCCGCGCGATCCGCTCCTCCAGGCCTTCGCGGGGCTCCTCGGCGGCGTCTCCGCCGCCGCCGGAGGCCCCGGGCAGCGCCCCCGCGAGGCGTTCGGCGTCGACCTTGCCGTTGGAGGTCAGCGGCAGGGAGTCCAGCACGGTCACGCTCGCGGGCACCATGTGGGCGGGCAGCGCGGCGGCCAGCCGCGCGCCCAGTTCGGCGGGGCGCGGGTGCGCCCGGTCGCTCTTGTACACGGCGGTGAAGACGTGCTGGCCCAGGGAGTCGGCGGGGTCGTCCGGGCCGGGCAGCACCGTCGTGGCGTCCGCGCCCGACTCCGCGAGCAGCCTGCTCCACTGCGCGACGGACAGGAAGGTCTGGTCGGTGCCCCGGCGCTCGTCCCGGTAGTCCCACTCCCGCGGGTCGTCCTCGGGCATCATGAACTCCATCGAGGTCATGATCTGGAGGTTCTCCCGGGTGGTCTCGATGAACACGAGCCGCCCACCGGGAGCGAGCAGGCCCGCGAGGCGTTCCAGCACCTGCCCGGCGTCGCGCGAGTTGTGCAGCACGTTGGCGGCGACCACGACGTCGTGGCTGTTGGGCGCCAGGCCCTGCTCCCTCGGCTCCCGGTTGATGTCGAACAGCCCGTAGTCCACCCACGGCAGGTCGCCGTGGCGGGCCCGGGCCTCGTTGAGGAAGAACTGGGAGACGTCGGTGAAGGTGTACCTGACGTGGGCGTCGGCCAGGCGCGGGATCAGCTCGCTGCTGGTGCCGCCCACGCCCGCCCCGACCTCCAGCACGCGGCAGGGCCGGTCGGGGCCGAAGGCCGAGGCCGCGCCGACCACGCTCTCCACGGCGGCGGCGTTGACGTAGCGGCTGATGACGTTGTCGCGGTAGGCGGCGTGGGAGACGTCCACGCGCCCCTCGGGGAACAGCAGGGGCAGCGGGTCGGTGTCGTCGCGCAGCAGTTCGGGCAGCCGCAGCAGGCTCTGGCGGAAGTAGTCCAGGAGCAGCCGGGGGTAGGCGTCCTCGCGCTGGAGCCGCATCGCGTGCGTCCAGGCGCGGTCCCGCGCACCGGGGTCGAACGGGAGGGCGGCGCTGAGCAGGTCGCCCTCCCTGCGCAGCAGTCCGTCGCGTTCGAGCGCCAGCAGCCAGCGGCGCAGCAGCCGGTGGTGGCGGGGCGCGGCGGCGGTGGCGTCCGCGATCTCGTCCAGTGTGTGCCCGCGCCCGGGGTCGGCGAGGACCCCCTGGGACGCCAGGGCGTGCAGCATGCCCCGGCGGCAGGCGTCGTCCAGCCGGGACATGAACGCGGCGGTCTCCTCCGGGTCGACGTCACCGACGGCCGCGGAGGCGCGGGCGTGCGCCCGCGCGCGCTCGGCGCCGAGGTCGGGGCGGACCGCGCCGGGAAGCGGGGCGGGCTGGACGAAGGCGGCGAGCCTGCGGGTCAGCGGGCTGTCCCCGACGGGGAGCACGACGGCCGCGCCGACCTCCGGGGCCTCCATGAGGGCGGCCTCGACCTCCCCGGGTTCGATGCGGTGGCCGCGCACCTTGACCTGGCGGTCGCTCCTGCCCAGGAACTCGATCGTGCCGTCGCCGCGGTAGCGGCCCAGGTCGCCGGTGCGGTAGAGGCGCTCCCCGCTCCCGGGGCGGGTCACGAACCTGTCCGCGGTCCGTTCCGGGTCGCCCAGGTAGCCCGACGCCAGTCCCGCCCCGCCGATGTACAGCTCGCCCGGCACGTGGTCGGGGCGGTCGCGCAGGGCGTGGTCGAGGACGTGGAAGGTCTGGTTGGCCAGCGGCCTCCCGTAGGGGATGGAGGCCCAGGCGGGGTCGACCTCGTCGACGGGGAAGGCGATGGACCACACGGCCGCCTCGGTGGCCCCGCCGAGGGAGACCACCCGCAGGCCGGGCGCCCGGCGGCGGATCCGGTCGGGCAGGGCGACGGGGATCCAGTCCCCGCTGAGCATGGCCAGCCGCAGGCTGCCGACGTCCCGGCCGCCTCCGGAGGCGAGGTGGTCCTCCAGCATCTGCATCTGGGCGGGCACGGAGTTCCAGACGGTGACGCCGTGGCGCTCGACCAGCTCGGCCCAGTGGGAGGGGTCCCCCCGCCGGTCGGCGTCGGGCAGGACGAGGCAGGCCCCGGCGCCGAGGAGCCCGAAGACGTCGAAGACCGACAGGTCGAAGCCGAGGGAGGCCAGGGCGATGCCGCGGTCGTCGGCCGTGACGCCGAAGCGCCCGCGCACGTCGTGCAGCGTGTTGAGGGCGGCCCGGTGGGAGACCATCACGCCCTTGGGCCTTCCGGTGGAGCCCGAGGTGTAGATGACGTAGGCCAGGTCGTCCGGGCCCGCGCCGGTCGGGTCCGGCACGTCCGACGGCTCCGGGACGGAGTCCGCACCGTCGTCGTCCACGGTCAGGACCCGGGCGCCGGTACCGGCCGCGGCTCCGTCGGCCGTCCACGGCTGGGCCAGGACGAGGCCCGCCCCGGCGTCGCCCAGCAGGAGCCCGCGGCGGGCCGCGGGCTGCCGGGCGTCCACGGGAAGGTAGGCGCCTCCGGCCAGGAGGACGGCGAGGACGGCCACGACCTCCTCCCAGCCCTTGTCCATGACCACGGCGACGACGTCCCCGCGGCGCAGCCCCTCCCGCCGCAGCCGGTCGGCCAGGCGGACGGCCCGGGACAGGACCTCGCCGTGGGTCAGGACGCGCGTTCCGCACACCAGGGCCGGGCGCTCGGGGTGGGCCCGGGCGACGGCGACGGCGTCCTCGTGCAGCAGCCCCTCGGGCAGGGGAGCGGCGGTGTCGTTGGCGGCGCGCCTGGTCCGGGCCTGGTCCGCGGGCAGCGCCACCGGCGCGGCCTCGTCCCAGGCCCCTCCCTCGGCCAGGCGGCCCAGGAGACCGTCGAAGGCGGCGAACATCGCCTCCACGACACCCTCGCGCAGCACTCCCCGGCGCACGTCCCACCGCGCCGACAGGCGGCCCTCCTCGGCGACGGCCTGGGCGTCGATCCACACCTGGGGGGTCTGGCTGCGCCCGTAGGTCGGGGTGCCGAGGGTCCCCGGTTCCCGCTGCTCCGCCTCCTCCATCCCGACGGTGCTGGTGAAGACGACCGGCATGAGGGAGGCGCCGGGGCCGCGTGTGCGGGCCGTCTCGCGGATGACCTCGACACCGCTGAAGGAGCGGTGTTCGAGGTCGGTCAGGAGCTGCTCCTGCGCGGCACGGGCGCGCCCGGTGAAGGAACCGGCGGAGTCGGTGTGCAGCTCCAGCAGGTTCACGGAGGTGAAGTCGCCGACCAGGCGGTCCACGTCGGGGTGGTGGGCGTTGCGGTTGAGCAGGGTGAGGTTGAGGCAGAAGGCCGGTGCGGCGCTCCAGGCCCCGACGACCTCGGAGAACGCCGCGAGGACGGCGGTGGACGGGGTGATGCCGCGTGCCCGGGCCTGTTCCTGGAGGTCCCGCCAGGCGTCGGGGTCCAGCCCGGTCTCCCACCGGTCGAACCGGCCCGGCGCACCGCGGGCGGCCCCGGGAAGCACGGGGAGCTCCGGTCCCGGGGGGAGGCTGTCCACGCGCCGCGCCCAGTAGGCGCGGTCGCGTTCGTACACGGGCCCCTCGCGCAGGCGGTGCTCGGCCAGCAGGTGGTCGCGGAAGGTGATGCCGAGCTCCGGCAGTTCGGCCCCCGGGTCGCGGTGCAGGAGGTCGAGTTCGCGCACCAGGACGCGCACGCTGGCGTAGTCGGCGGTGAGGAAGTCGATGGAGACGTGCAGGAGGTCGCCGTCGTCGGCCCGGGTGACGCGCACGTCGAACATCGGCCACGTGCCCGGCTCGTAGACGCGGTGGTCCATCTGCTCCCGGACGCGCAGGCGGCGCGCGCGCACCTCCTGCGGGGGCCGCCCGCGCACGTCCTCCACGGCGACGGTGTACTCGGGGACCTCGGGCCGCACCCGCTGGTGGCCTTCGGGGTCCACGACGGCCCTGAGCATGTCGTGGCGGCGCACCAGCGCGTTCCACGCCCCTTGGAGGCGGTCGGGGCGAAGGTCGCGCACGGGCATCTCGGCGTAGACCTGGCAGGGGGAGCCGCCGTAGTCGAACGCCCCTCCCCGGCCCAGGAGGTAGGAGGACTGGACGTCGGTCAGCGGGAAGGGGTCGTGGCGGCCCTCCGCGTCGTGGCGGACCGCGGCCGAGGCCTCCTGGAGGCGGGCGATCAGTCCTTCCCTCCGCGCGCTCAGGCGCTCGCGCAGAGCCGGGTCCAGGACCCCCCGGGGCGCGCGGAAGCGCAGCCGTCCGTCCTCCACCCACAGGTGGACCCCGAGGTCGTGGAGCTCGGCGAGGAGCTGTGCGTGGCCTCCGTTGTCGGAAGTCATAGGGTTCCTTCCTCGAACTCGTGGTCGGCTGAGGACGGGCCGCGGTCCAGCAGGGCGGCCAGCGCCCGGACCGTGGGCGCCTCGAAGACGCGGCGCAGGGGCAGTTCGGCGCCGAAGCGGCGGCGCAGGGCCTCGGTCATGCGGGTGGCGAGGAGGCTGTCCCCGCCCAGCGCGACGAAGTCGTCGTCGCGGTTGACGGTGTCCAGGCCGAGCAGGTCGGCCCAGATGTCGGCCACCGCCCGTTCGGTCGGGCCCTCGGGCGGTGCGCC
>NZ_QPFC01000784.1:0-6095 GCF_003427465.1 Nocardiopsis sp. TNDT3
CGCGCCCGGGCGGGGGACTGGTGGTGACGGTCGGGTTCCCGGCCGCCGGGGGCTGAGCCCCGGTCCGCCGGGTCCGCCGATCGATCAGTGCTCCCCGGTCACGCTTTCGGACTCCCGCCGCCCCTCCGGCTCCGGCGCGGGGGCCGGACCCTGCGGAACCGTGAGCAGCCGGATCCCGTACGCCGCCAACAGGGCGCACACCACCGCGACCGCGCCGCCGATCCACCCGCCCGCGTAGGTCTCGCCCATGAAGGCCACGCCCACCACCGTGGCGGAGACGGGGTTGGCGAAGGTGGTGATCCCCAGCGGGGCGCCCAGCTCCATGCCCTGGTAGGCGGCCTGGGCCAGGAACAGCCCGAGCACCGCGATCACGGGAGTGGCCAGCGAGGACGCGTGCACCAGCCCGACCGCGCCGGTCTCCCCGATGACCGCCACCGCCGTCTTGACCGTGGCCGAGGAGACACCGAAGGCCACACCCGCCGCGCCCGCCAGCAGGTAGCTTCGCCAGGCCGCCGAACGGACCCGTCCCGCCGCCCACGCGGTCGCCAGCAGGAGCGCGGTCGTACCGCCGCCGACCACCACCGAGCCGGTGTCGTCGAGGACACCGCCCTGACCGCCGGTCACCGTCACCACCAGCAGCACGCCCAGTGCCAGAGAGGTGAACGCCGCGCCCCGCCACTCCTCGCGGGTGACCCGCCGCCCGCCCAGCCGGGCCGACCACGGGATGCCGAACACCAGCACCAGCACGCCCAGCGGCTGCACCACGGTCAGCGGCGCGTTGCTCACCGCCGCCACCTGGAAACCGGCCCGGCCCCCGTTGAACAGCAGCGAGAGCCACCACAGCGGGTGCCGCAGCAGGGCCGCGAGCTGCCCACCGCCGGTGAGCGGCCCTGCCACCCGTACCGCCAACCTGCGCTGGGCCACCGCGGCGGCCGTGTAGGCCGCACACGAGAGCAGCGCGAACACGATCCCCGACACCACGCCTGTTTCCATGACAGCGATGATCCCGCCGTCCCGGGCCAGGTTCGCCGCGGGGGCCGGGAAACCCCGGTCAGCACGGGTTTTCCGACCGAACGGGGACCCCGGCGGAGAAGCGGTTCGCGCAGGGGCGCGCCGGCGGCGCCTCCGGCCGACCCCTCAGACGCCGCCGACGGCCGACCCCCGGTACAGCGCGGCCACCACGCCCTCGATGTCGGGCTCGCGCAGGGTCAGGTCGACCACCTCGTGCCGCTGGGCGACGCGGGCGATCACCGCCGCCGGGTTCTCCGACAGTTCCAGCCACTGGCGCGGGCCGTCCACGCGCACGCACCGGCCGCCCTCCACCTCGATGTCCGGGGCGGGCTCGGCCAGGTCCACGACCAGCACGCGCGGCGCCGGCACGCTCGCGCGCAGCCCGTCCAGATCACCGTCGTAGGCCAGGCTCCCCCGGTCGATGACCACCACCCGCTCGCACAGGCGCTCCACGTCGCCCAGGTCGTGCGTGGTCAGCAGGATGGTCGTGCCCTCCTCGGCGTTGAGCCGCAGCAGGAACTCGCGGATGCTCGACTTGCTGACCACGTCCAAACCGATGGTCGGCTCGTCCAACACCAGCAGCCGGGGGCCGTGCAGCAACGCCGCGGTGAGGTCGCCGCGCATGCGCTGGCCCAGGCTGAGCTGGCGCACCGGGGTGGCCAGGAACGGCCCGAGTTCGAGGAGTTCGGTCATCTCGGCCAGGCGGCGGGCGTGGTCGGCGGCCGGAACGCGGTACATGTGCCGGGTCAGCTCCAGGCTGTCCCGCAGCGGCAGGTCCCACCACAGGGTGGTGCGCTGGCCGAACACCACGCCGATCCGGCCCGCCAGCCTCGTCCGCTGGCGGGAGGGCTCCAGGCCGGTCACCCGCAGGTGTCCGGAGGAGGGGGTGAGGATGCCGGTGAGCATCTTCATGGTGCTGCTCTTCCCGGCGCCGTTGGGGCCCAGGTAACCGACGATCTCGCCGGGCCGCACGGTGAGGTTCACGTCGCGCACGGCGCTGACGGTGCGCCGCCTGCGCCGCAGGAACGGCCCCTCGGACAGGACGAAGTCGCGGCCCAGGCCGACGGCCTCGATGATCGGTTCGGCGGCGGACGCGTCGGACTCGCGGACGGAGGTCATGCTCAGCTCCCGGAGGATCGGTAGTGGCGCAGCCCGAAGCGCCAGCAGGCGGCGGCGACCAGGCACAGGACGACGGCGACGAGGGGTGTGGCGTGGCGCAGGGCGTCCGGCAGCCCCGTCGGGTCGGGGCGGTCGAGCAGGTACAGGACGGGCTGCCAGGTGACGAAGGCGAGCGGCAGCACGAAGGTCACCGCCCGCACGAGGTCGCGGCCGTAGACGGCCAGCGGGTACTCGGTGAGGGCCTGCCCGCCGTAGGTGACCGAGTTGGCCGCCTCCCGGGCGTCGGCGACGAGGAACTGGAGGCACGCCCCGATGACCCAGACCGCGCAGCAGATCGCGGTCCCCGAGGTCAGCAGCACGGGCAGCATCAGCACCCTGCCGGGGGTCCAGTCGATGTCGCACGCGGCCAGGGCGAAGACGACCACGACCGAGCCCGGAACGATCCGGCCCAGGCGGCGCGGCGCGAACCGGTCCGTCGCCATCTGCACCAGCGGCGGCACCGGGCGCACCAGCATCACGTCGAGCGATCCGGTGCGGATGTGCTCCCCCAGCCGCTCGACGTTGCCCAGGATCATGTCCGCCCAGGCGAAGGCGGTCGCGGCCAGTCCGGCGATGAGCAGCCCCTCGGCGAGGTCGAACCCCGCCAGCCGTCCGGCGTGGCCGAACACGACGAGGACGGCGCCGATCTCGGCGAACACCCCCACCGAGGTCGCCAGGGTCATCAGCACCAGCGAGGTCGGGTACTGGGCCAGGGCCCGGCACCAGGTCCAGGCCAGCAGCAGGTAGGCGCGCAGCGGCCAGGCCACGGACCCGCGGGCGCGGGAGATCAGGTCAGCCACCCTGGACCACCACCCTGCGGGTCGCGCGGGCGGTGAGCCACGCGCCCAGGCCGAACAGAGCGGCGGCCCACCACGCCTGGAGGGCCAGCCCGCCGAGCACGGCGCCGCCCGGCAGGGTGTCCTTGCCGAGCATGATCTCGGCGGGGATCTGGACCATCGACGCCCACGGCAGCAGCCGCAGGGTGTCGGCCAGCGCCGGGGGGAACAGGGTGAGCGGCAGTAGCATCCCGGCGGCCACCGGGCCGAGCAGCCCGGCCACCGCCCAGATCCCGCTGGAGTCCAGGAGCCAGAACCCGGCCAGTTCGTACAGGTAGCGCAGCCCGAACGAGACCAGCGTGGCCAGTACGGCGGACAGCAGGACGGCGGCCCAGCGGAGCGGGTCGCCGGGCAGGTCCAGGTCGAACAGCACCATCCCCACCGCGAACGTGGGCACCCCGCGGAAGACCAGGTTGAACGTGGCCCGGCCGAGGTCCTCGGCCAGCCACCAGCCCTGGAGGGAGACCGGCCGCAGCAGGTCGGTGCCCACGGCGCCCGAGCGCACCCGCTCACCCAGCTCCAGGGGCGGGCCCATGATGGCGACCATGCCGATCAGGCCCTGGCTGACGAACACCTGGGTGACGGCGTCCCCGGCGTCGTAGCCGTTGATCTCGGGGCGCGCCGCGAACAGGGCGAGCATGACGGTGGCGTTGATCGTGCCGAAGACGGAGTTGGTGAGGATCCCGGCGATCGTGGCCGCGCGGTAGGTGGAGTAGCGGTGCAGCCCTCGGGCGTACACCGCGAAGTAGACGCGCACGGGCGTGGACTCCTGGTGTGTCGAGACGTGCAGGTGGTGAACTACCGGTCTCGACACCGGGGGCCGGGGGAGACACGGGGGTCCGGCACGTCCCTGACGCACGGGGCTCAGGTCCGGGTCGCCGCGAGTGGCGAAGATAGCACACGCGGGGCCGCCGCCGGTCCCGATCGCGGCGCGGGCCGGGCGCGCGGAACGCGCATGTGATGACGGAGGCGGGGTCACGCCGGTGTCTCCCCTTGTACCGGCGGACCGCGCCGCCTCCGTCGCCCGCCCGGTCACGCCCCCTCCCCTCAACGGGGACGCACGGACCAGGCGGGGTTCTCGCTCCCGCCCCCTCGGCGGGGGTGCGGGGCGGGTGAGGTGTCCGCGCCCGCCTCCCCTCAGCGGGGTGCGGGACGGGCGGGGTCCTCACCCACGTGTGTCCAGCGGGGCGTACGGGCCAGGCGGGGCCCGGCTTCCGTTCCCCCAGTGGGGCGGACGGGGTCAGGCGAGGTCTCTGCCCCCGCTGCGCCCCGAGGCCGACATGCGCACGACGGTGGGCAGCCGCTCCAGTTCCAGGGACTCGCGCAGGGAGCCGACCCCCTCGTCCCGGCAGGCGTGCCACACCTCCACGGGATCGGCGTCCTCGGTCAGCACCAGGTCGAGCCACAGGCGCGGCTCCCGAGCGGACCCGGTGAACCTCGCCCTGCCACGGACCACGCGCGGGTGCGCGCTGAGCTGGGCGACCAGGGCGTTCCCGGCGGCGGACGGCGACACCTCGGTCCGCCCCGCCGCCGTGTCCGCGCCCACGAGCAGCCTGCGCGGGCGGTGGGCGCGGCCCTGGACCAGGAGCCAGCGCACGGCCAGCACGGTGAGCACCAGTGCGACCGCCGCCGCGGCATGGGGTGTCCAGGGCCAGGCCAGGGCCCGTGCCACCGGTTCGAGGCCGGTCAGCGTGGCGGCGGCGGGGTCGTCGCCGAACAGGCCGCCGCCGACGGCGAGTCCGGCCGCGCCGCCGACCAGGAGCACCAGGCCCGTGAGGAACAGCCCGAGCCGGTTGCCCCGCGCGGTCCTCCTGCTGCGGCGGTGGGGGAAGCCCCGGATCGTGGACCGGGTCGGAGAGTCCCGGCGGGGCGCGTCGGCGCGTGTCGTACCGGTGCCGGTCGTGTCGGAGACCGCCGCGCCCTTGTCGGTCGTGCCCGGGGCGGTCCCGCCCGCGCTCGTCCTGCCCGTTTCGGCGCTGCCCGCGCCCGTGCCGCCCGTGTCGGTGCCGGACGGGTCCGGCTCCGGTGCGGATCGCTGTCCGTCCATGCTCACGCCTCCTCCCGCACCCGGACGCGGACCCCCGGAGTGCGGACCGGAACGAGTTCCTCCAGCCTCCGGCGCACGGCCGCGTCCACGTCCCGCCTCAGCCAGTGGGCGCCGCGTATGTGCGTGCGCGCCCGCACCCGCACCGTGCGGCGGCCCACCCGAACCCGGGCGCCGCGGACACCGTCCACCCCGCGCGCCGAGACGGCGAGGAGGTCGCGCAGCGCCCGCCGGGACAGGCCCACGGCCATGTCGCGGTCGTCGGTGCGCAGGACCAGGTGGCCGCCGTACCCGGGCAGCGACGCCGCGGTCAGCAGCGTCAGGCCCAGGGTGGCGGCGACACCCGAGGCCAGCATGGTCTCGGGCGCCTCCCACGGGACCGTGGCGGCGCGGGCGGCCATGCCGTCCACCGCGGGGAACGGCGCGGGCGCGCCGACGATGCTCGCGGTGATCACGGCGAGCACCAGCCCGGAGACCACCGCCACCGAGGCGGCGACCACGACGGCGGGCAGCGTCCGCCGGGGCCGGAAGACCCTCACCGCGGTCCGCCGGGCCCCGCGGTCCCCGCGCCGACCCCCGGGTGGGGGGCCGCCCGGGTCCGCGGACGCCTCGTGGGTCCGCGCCTCCTCCTGGAGGGAAGTCATCTCCGCTTCCTCCGATGGCTCAGCGCACCCGCGGCGCGGGTACGAGTTCGACGATCTCGATGTCGGTGCTGTGGACGGTCAGCCCGGTCAGGTTCTCCACCGTGGCGGCCACGTGCGCGCGGACCTCCTCGGCGGTGCGGGCGAGCGGGGAGGGGTAGGCGACGGCGATCTCCAGGCGCAGCCCCACGCGGGAGCCGCCCCGGCGCACCTCGGCGCGGGCCTTGTGGCCCTCACCCACCAGCCCGCCCAGCCGGTCGCCCAGGGGACGGGTGGACCGGTGCTCGGCGGCTGCCGCGCACGCCAGGCGGCGGACCGCCCGGTCGGACACGACCGTGGTGCCGCGCTCCTCGGGCGGCACCCGGGGCGCGTGCCGGTCCGGCTCGGCGCCGGACCGCGCACGCG
>NZ_QPFC01000785.1:0-2946 GCF_003427465.1 Nocardiopsis sp. TNDT3
GTCGGGTGCGGCCCCCTTCGTCCAGACCGGTTCAGTCCGGCTGGCGCGGGCGCGTAAGCGCCGCTTACGGATGGCGGCTCACTGCTTGCCGCCGAGCGTCTCCACCACCGTCTCGGCGACCCTGCGCATGGTCAGCCGCCGGTCCATCGAGTTCTTCTGGATCCAGCGGAACGCCTCGGGCTCGCTCATCCCGTGGCGGCTCTGGAGCAGGCCCTTGGCCTGTTCGACCAGCTTGCGGGTCTCCAACCGCTCCTGGAGGCTGGAGACCTCCGACTCCAGCGCGGACAGCTCCGCGTAGCGCGAGGTGGCCATCTCGATGGCGGGCACGAGGTCGGCCTTGTTGAACGGCTTGACCAGGTAGGCCATGGCCCCGGCCTCGCGCGCCCGCTCGACCAGCTCCCTCTGGGAGAAGGCGGTCAGGATCACCACCGGGGCGATGCGCTCGGCGGCGATGCGCTCGGCGGCCGAGAGGCCGTCGAGCACGGGCATCTTGATGTCGGTGATCACCAGATCGGGCTTGAGCTCCTGGGCAAGGCGGATCACGGTCTCACCGTCACCGGCCTCCCCCACGACGGCGTAGCCGTCCTCCTCAAGCATCTCCTTGAGGTCCAGGCGGATCAGGGCCTCGTCTTCCGCGATCACCACACGGCTCTGCGTCCTCGTCACGTACACGAGGTTACCGAGATCAGCTAGGATGCTGGACGTCGGGACGGGCATGCGCGTCAATCGTGATACCACTGTTGACGGAGCAACCCCGACCGAACCACCGGGGTCAAACCGGACAAACCAGCCGGAATGATGAAATGGTAGACATAGAGGCCTCAAAAGCCTTGGCTCGCAAGAGCGTGTGGGTTCGAATCCCACTTCCGGCACCGACGACATCCCACAAAGAGCCGCCCAATTCGGGCGGCTCTCGCCATTTGGGGCATATCAACCCAAAGTAGTCACGCCATCGACGGAATGTCACAGGCGTGGGCAACTATTCAGGTCATGTACTCACGTGACGTAGTAGACGAAACCTTCCGCCTCAAGGCCCTGGGTCTGACCGACAAAGCCATCGCGGCACAGTGCGGCGTCTCCGTGCAGGCGATCAGGCACTGGCGCTACGGCAGCCGAAGGGCTTCTCATACAGAGGAAGACCGCACCGCTTACTGCCCGGTTTGCGGTACCGGTGCGCCAGAACCGAAGGCCTACGCCTATCTCCTCGGGCTGTACCTGGGTGACGGCTACATCGGCGGCATACGGAACGGTGTCGACTACCTGTCGATCGTCTGTTGCGATGCATGGCCCGGTCTCATGAGGGAGTGTGCCGCAGCCATACCCAAGGTCTTCCCTGTCGGTGTCTTCCACGTCCAGCGCCAGGGATGCACCGAGGTCAAGGCCACATCGAAGCACTGGCGGTGCATCTTCCCCCAACATGGCAAGGGGTTGAAGCACTCTCGGAAGATAGCCCTGAAATCCTGGCAGTCGGAGATCGTTGACGAGCACCCTCAAGAGTTCATACGAGGGCTGTTCCACTCGGACGGCTGCCGTGTCTCCAACCGGGTGCGCAAGCGGGTTAAGGACCAGTGGAAGTACTACGAGTATCCGCGCTACTTCTTCTGCAACACCTCGCAGGACATCGTCGGCCTCCTGACCCACGCTCTCGACTCCCTGGAGATCGCTTGGAGGAGCCGCGTGGCACCGAAGCCTCCGCACAAGGACGCCATCATCGTCTCCGTCGCACAGAGGGAGGCCGTGGCGCGTATGGACGCCTTCGTGGGACCCAAGTACTGAGGGACCGGACAGACGTGCCAGAACCTGCGTAACTACCCGGCCGGTACCGCCCCAAATAGGCCCTTTGTCACTTTATGCCGGGGCAACCTGGCGGAACCGGTCACATCACGGCCACAACCTGAGTACAACCCGTGAGTTCGGTCGCCTCCGCGGGCGCGCGTCCTTGATCCTGGAGTTCCAGAAGCGATTTCTCAGGAGAGGAGCAGCGGGTGCTGACCGCGGTGGCCGGGATCGTCGGCGCACTGGTTATCGGCGCCTGGGTGGTGGTGGCGTGGGGTTCCCAGCGCCGCCAGCCGTGGCTGCTGACCCCCGTCGCGCTGCTCATCGTCCTTCTCGTGGCCGTCGGCCAGCCGGGCTGGGCCTTCGTGCCCGTCGTGGCGCTGGTCGCCGGTTCCTTCGCCGAGCTGGTGGTGGGCTCGCGTGAGTCCCCCACCCTGCGCACCAAGGACCCCGACGCGCCGTTGAGCACGGAGCGCTGGGCGGCGGCCGTGGCGGCGCCGTTCCGGGTGGCGCTGGCCGAGCCCTGGGACGTGGTGGCGCGGCCGTCGCTGCGCCGTCCCTACCAGCGGATGCTGGAGCGCCAGTGGGGGGTGACCGACCGCGAGTCGCTGCTGGAGGCGGTGGACGCCCTGTTGGAGGAGCTGCGCACGGGTCCGAAGCTGGACCTGGTGGTGGATCTGAGCGCGGGGGTGGCCAGGTCGCGTCTGCCGCGTGAGCGGGGCGGGCAGGTGACGGGCGCGCACGTGCGGCTGAGTGGGGAGCAGGTGGCGCGGTTGCGCGCGGTCACGGGGGTGGCCGAGGCGGACGAGACGGTGCTCATCGGCGCCTACCAGTGGTGGAAGTCGGTGCACGTGATCCGGTTGGTGTGCGGGGGCGCGTCGTTGGACTGGTTGAGTCCGGTGGAGACGCAGACGCTGTTGCGTCGGGTGGCCTCGGATCTTCAGCGGCGGTACGCGTCGTGGCAGCAGTTGTCGATGGCCTTCCACGCGGGTTACCTGTTGTGGCCGGAGAAGGGTGTGGAGGGCGACCACGGCGGGACGGACCGGGTGTGGGCGGCGCTGGGTCTGTTGACGGAGGACGAGCGCAGTCCGTGGAACCTGTTGCCGTGGGACATGCCGTTGGAGCGTGTGCTGCCCGAGGGGGGCGCGGCGGCGGGGTCGGAGCCGCGGG
>NZ_QPFC01000786.1:0-1881 GCF_003427465.1 Nocardiopsis sp. TNDT3
GTCCCCGCCTCCCCGCCGGAACCGCCCCCGGACTCCGCGCCGCTCCCGGTCTGGGCTCCCCCCACGTCGACGGCGCCGTCGTTGAAGGGCATGTGCGGCGAGATCGCCGGGAAGGCGAAGAACCACAGCAGCAGGGCGGCGCCCACCACCAGTCCGAGCGCCATGATGAGCTTGGCGATCCACGGACCGGGCAGGACGCGCCAGATCAGACCGTACATTCGCGTTCCTTACTCGCTGGCCTGGGGAGCCATGTGCGCGATCGAGTCGGGCATCCCCTCGGACTTGGGCGTGGTCTCCACCAGCTCCGCCCAGACGATGAGGCGGTGCGTGTTGTTCAGCTTGGGCGCGCACGTGGTGAGGGTGAGCAGGGACCTGCCCGGCTCCTCGTCGGTGGCCTCGTCGAACGGGTCCGGCTCGATCACCCACACGTCGGTGGGCAGGACCGTCTCGTCGCGGAAGACCTCGTAGGTGTAGAAGTTCTCCCCGTCCTCCAGCACCATGACGTCGCCGTTCCGGAGCAGGTCCAGGTCCCAGAACAGGCCGGGGGTGCGGTGGGCGGCCACGGCGTAGTTGCCCTCGCCGCCGGGAGAGCTGGGGTACTCGGTGTAGTGGCCGGGGCTGTAGCGGATGTCCTCCTGCGTGGTGCCGTTGACCACCACCCAGTCCAGGTCCAGGCTCGGCACGTACAGGCGGCTGTCGGCGCTGCCCGGCAGGGGCTCGGAGTCCGGACCGGCCTCCGCGGCCGCCTGTTCGGCGGACCAGGCCTCCTCCAGCCCCTGGGCCAGGTCCTGCTGTTCGCGGTCGGTCTCCCACTGGGAGCCGTACACCTCGTATCCGGCGTAGAAGAGCATGAGCAGACCGGCGGTCAGCATGATCTCGCCGAAGAACCGGACGATGCCGCGCACGACGTCGCCGGGGGTGGCCCTGGGCCTGGGGCGGCGGCGCCGTCGGCCGCCGGAGGCCCGACGTCCACGCCCCTCCCCGCGTCCGGGCCGGGGACCCTCGTGGAACTGCCGTTCAGTTGTAGACACCAATACGACCTACTCCTGTGGACGCTTCCGTGTGCACCCGTCCCCTACCTGAGGGGGACGACCAGCGGGACTCCGGTACGCGGGTGCGGTAGGACTTCGACCTCGTGCTGGTAGACGGAGCTGAGCAGCGACGCGGTGAACACGTCGGCGGGGGAGCCCTGCGCGGCGACCCGTCCTCGGGAGAGTATCGCCACACGATGGGCGTAGGCTGCCGCAAGCCCCAAATCGTGCAGGACCACGATAACCGCACCGCCGCGCTCCGCGAGTTGGGAAGCCAGATCCAGTACGAGTTCCTGGTGCCGGATGTCCAGGGCGGCGGTCGGCTCGTCCAGCAGGAGCAGCTGGGTGTCCTGGGCCAGGACGCGGGCGAGCATCACCCGCGCGCGCTCACCCCCCGACAGGGTCGGGAAGCGCCGTTCGGCCAGGTCGGACACGCCCGTGCCCTCCATCGCGGCGGCGGTGAGGGCCTCGTCCTCGGCCGCGGCGGCCAGCCCCGCCCAGGGGGCGCGGCCCATGGACACGATGTCGGCGACGGGGAACGGAAAACTGACCGCCGCCTCCTGGGGCAGGACCGCGCGGCGCAGCGCCAGCTCGGGGGGCGTCCAGTCGGCGAGCGGGCGGCCGTGGAGGCGGACGGTCCCGGTGTCGGCCTCCCCCCGGCCGGGCGCCCCGGTGACGTCCCCGGACAGGGCGGCGAGCAGCGTGGACTTGCCCGCCCCGTTGGGCCCGACCAGGGCCAGCAGCTCCCCGGCCCGCACGGTGAGGCCGACCCCGTCGAGCAGGGCGCGGCCGCCCCGGCGGACGGTGACGCCCTCGGCCCGGAGTATCTCCTCGCCGGGTGGGACCGGGG
>NZ_QPFC01000787.1:0-1855 GCF_003427465.1 Nocardiopsis sp. TNDT3
GGCGGGGCTCCGAAGAGGTACAGCCTCAGTCCTCGGGGAGGGCGACCGGCGCGAGCTCGTCGAACAGGTCGCCGGGGCCCGGGTTGGACGGGTCGGTCCCGCCGCCGAGGTGGTGGACCACGCCCCACACGGCGTTGAGCGCGGTCTGCACGGCGCCCTCGGCCCAGCCCGCCGTCCAGGACACGTCGTCCCCGGCCAGGAACAGGCCCCGGTGGCGCTCCTCCAGGCCGTCCTGGCGGAAGTGCGTGAACAGACGGCGCTGGTAGCGGTAGTGGCCCGGGAGGTTGGCCTTGAACGCGCCCATGAAGTAGGGCTCGTCCTCCCACGACACCGTCACCGGGTCGCCGGTGATGTGCGAGCGGATGTCCACGCCCGGGTAGATCTTGGACAGCGACGAGAGCATGACCTCCAGACGCTCGTTGGCCGACAGCGGCAGCCACTTGAGCGAGTCGTCGCACCAGGTGTAGGACATGCAGATCGCCGCCGGGCCGTCCGGGTCGGACCCCTCCAGCAGGTAGGTGCCCCGGGTCATGCGGTCGGTGAGCGTCATGCTCATGACGTCGCGTCCGGTCTCGGGGTCCCTGTCCCGCCAGAACGCGCGGTCCACCGGCACGAACAGCTTCGAGGACTCCATGTAGTGGGTGCGCTCGATCGCCGTCCAGTGGTCGATGGGCAGCAGGTCCTCGTCGCAGTCGATCTTGGACAGCATCATCCAGCTCTGCGCGGTGAACACGGCCGCCGCGTAGGTGCGGGTGGAGCCCGAGGCGTCGGTGACCGTGATGTTGCCCGCCGGGGAGCCCTTGGCCGCGGTGCGGCGCAGGGCGGTGACGGCCGGACGCGGGCCGCCCCCGTGCAGCGAGGCCAGGGTGGTGCCCTGCGCCCAGTGCACGAGCTTGTCCGGGGCGTCCTCCCACAGGCGCAGCGGCAGCTGCTCCACACCGCCCACGATGCCCATGTGGTCGTCGTCGGCGCCGGTGTAGGTGACGCGCAGGATCTCCAGGATGGAGTTGGGGAAGTCGGTGTCCCAGCCGCCGGTCCCGAAGCCCACCTGGCCGAAGATCTCGCGGTGGCGGAAGGAGGCGAAGGCCGGGGAGTCGCACAGGAAGCCGTAGAAGGTCTGGTTGTCGAGCCGGGCGACCAGCTCGTTCCAGATCTCCTTCTGGGTGGCCACGTCGCGCTCGCGGATGGCCTCCTGCATGCGGGTGTGCTGGACGCTGTCCAGGGTCGCGTCCCAGGCGCGGGCCACCTCGCGGTAGACCTCGGGCAGGTCGTCGAGGGAGGTGGCGTAGTGGGACCGCCCCTTGAGGTCGACCACGGTGCTGGGAGTCGCCGGGGAGAGCGGGTTGGGGAACGGCGTCGTCTCCAGGCCCACGCGGTCCACGTAGTGCCAGAAGGCGGTGGAGGAGGGCGGGAAGCGCATGGCGCCCATCTCGGCGACCACGTCGTCGGGGCAGCCCGCGAGCTTCTCGGTGCGCAGCCGCCCGCCGATGCGGTCGGCCTCGTACACGACCGGTTTGAGCCCCATCTTCATCAGCTCGTAGGCGGTGACGATCCCCGACAGCCCGCCGCCGATGACGGCGACCTCGGTGCCGTGGCGCTCCGCCGGGACCTGCCCGAGTCCGGCGGGGTGGTCCAGGTAGGCGTCGTAGGCGAACGGGAAGTCCGGCCCGCACATGTTCAGCGGCGTGTTGTCCTGCGCGGGTGCGGCACCGGCGGCCGTGGGCACGGCAGACGTCATTCTCCAACCCCTCCTTCGTGGGTGCGGTCCGGCCGGGAAGCCGGTGGGTGTCCGTGCGCGGATGGCACGGGAGGTGACGGGTGGGTCAACGGTTCGGGTAGGTTCGGGGGCGCGGGC
>NZ_QPFC01000788.1:0-4612 GCF_003427465.1 Nocardiopsis sp. TNDT3
CCCCCGGGGTTCCAGGAGGAGGGGAACCCCGGGGGCGCGGGCGGTCCTGAGGCGGCGCTACCCCTTCACGGCGCCGATGATGACGCCCTTGGTGAAGTGCTTCTGGACCAGCGGGTAGACGAACGTGACCGGCACCAGGGCCACCACCACGATGGCCATCTGGATGGCCAGGTTGGGCGCCGAGGCGGTGCCGCCCTGCATCGCGTCGCCGATCACCGAACTCGAACTGAGCTGCTGGCCCTGCTGCACGTACTGGCGCAGCACCAGCTGGAGCGGCCACTTGGCGTTGTCGTTGATGTAGAGGATGGCGTTGAAGAAGGCGTTCCAGTAGCCCACCGCGTAGAACAGGCCGACGACCGCGGTGACCCCCTTGGACATGGGCAGGACCAGCCGGGTCATGATGGTCCACTCGCTCGCCCCGTCCACCCGGGCGCTGTCGCCGATCTCCTGGGGCAGGTTCATGAAGAACGCCCGCATCACCACCAGGTTGAACGCGTTCACCGCCGTCGGCAGGATCAGCGACCAGTAGCTGTCGATCAGGCCGACGTTGCTCACCAGCAGGTACAGCGGGATCATCCCGGGCGCGAACAGGAAGGTCAGCAGCACCGCGAACAGCAGCGGCCGGTGCCACAGCGATCCGGGCTGGGACAGCCCGTAGGCGGCCAGGACGGTCGCCACCAGGCTGACCAGCGTCCCCACGGCGGTGACGCCCAGGCTGACCAGCACGGCCCGGGTCACCACGCCGCCGCTGAACAGGTCGGCGTAGGCCTGGAAGGAGATCCCCTGCGGGACCAGCACCAGGCCGCCCGCGCTGTTCACCGCAGAGGCGGGGGACAGGCTGGTCAGGATCACGACGTAGAGCGGGAAGAGGATGACGACCGCGATCACGGCCAGGGTGGTGTTCTTCGCGGCGCGCGCGGGAAGACCGGGGCGCTCCGCCCACACGGGGCGGTCCTTGAACAGTGTGCTCATGCTCGTCGGTAGATTCCGTTCTCACCCATCTTGTGGGCCAGCTTGTTGGCCAGAACGATGAGGACCAGTCCGACCACGCCCTTGACCAGGCCCGCGACCGCTCCCGCGCTGAAGTTCCCCGTCACCAGGGTCTGGTGGTAGATGAAGGTGTCCAGCACCTCCGACACGCCCGATCCGAACGCGTCGCGCTGGAGGTAGAACTGCTCGAAGCCGACGTTGAGGATGTCGCCGATCTTGAGGATGAGCAGCAGGACGATCACCGGGCGCAGGCCCGGCAGGGTGATGTGCCACATCCGCCGCCATCGCCCGGCGCCGTCCACGGCCGCGGACTCGTAGAGGTTCTGGTTCACGGCCGCCAGCGCCGCCAGGAAGATGATCGTGCCCCACCCGGCGTCCTTCCAGACCATCTGGGAGGTGACCACGAACAGGAACGCGTCGGGATCGGACATGACCTCCAGCGGCGCGTACCCGTTCTGCCGCAGGATCTGCGAGAACAGTCCGGCGCCGCCCAGGATCTGCTGGAACAGGGTGACGACCAGGACCCACGAGAAGAAGTGCGGCATGTACACGATGCTCTGGAGCACCATCCGCAGCCTGGGGCTGAGGACGCTGTCCAGCAGGATGGCCAGCGCGATCGGGATGGGGAAGAAGAACACCAATTGGACGGCGGCGATGACCAGCGTGTTGCCCGCCGCGGACCAGAAGCGGGGGTCGGTGAACAGACGCTCGAAGTGCGCCAGCCCCACCCACGGGCTGCCCCACACCCCGTCCCAGGGGTTGTAGTCCTGGAAGGCGATGATGTTGCCGAGGGTCGGCGTGTAGTGGAACACCGCCAGCAGGCCGATCGCCGGGACCGTCATCAGCAGCAGCTGCCAGTCGCGGCGCAGCCTCGCACCGAACGGGACCCGCCTGCGGCTCGGGGACGCGGACCCGCCCCGGCGGTCCGGGACGGCCGGGGACCGCCCCCGGCCCCCGCGCCCGCGGGACGCGTCGGCCGGGGAGGGCGGTTCGCCCTTGGTCATGGTCCGCTCAGTCACGGCCGTGCTCCTGGAGGACCCGCATGTAGAACTCGCGGCCCTCGTCGCCGCCGTCGCGGCGCCAGTCCGCGACGGCCTGGTCCAGGGCGCTGAGGTCCTCGCGGCCCCGGATGATGTCGTTGACCCTGTCGGTCATCGGGGTCTCGGCCCCGGAGAAGCGCTCGGGGCGCTGGATGCGGATGCCCGCGAACGGGTCGTCCTCGGTGAACTGGGCGGCGTGGTTGTACCAGTCGCACTTCCACGGCACGAAGTCCGGGTACTGGCTCTCGGTGATCGCCTGGGGGCGTCCGCTGATGAAGTAGTAGCCGTCGTTGACCTCGCCGTTGCCGGTGTCGGTGAGCTGCGGGGCGCCGTCGTCGTTGAGCTCGTGGTGCGCGCCCGCCTCGCCGTAGCGGTAGTCCATGTACTCCCGCGTGCCGAACGGAGCGGCGCAGTAGTTGATGATGCCGAGGATCTCCTCGACCTGCTCCGGCTCCATGCCCTTGCGTACGAACACGGACTGGGCGGAGGGGTCGCTGCGGTGCATCACCGGGTCGGCGCCGCCGTTGCCGAAGGCCGGCATCAGGTCCAGGCGGAAGTCGGGGTTGTCGCCGAGCATCTGCATGTAGGCCTCGTGCCAGGCGCCGATGCCGTCCTGGTTGAAGAGGATCTGCCCGGAGTTGAGCAGCTCCTTGGAGTTGTCCCCCAGGGCGACGATGTCGGGGTGGACGAGCCCCGCGTCGAACACCCTGCGCATGTACTCGATGCTGGCCCTCCACTCCTCGGTCTCGAACATGTGGATGAGCTCGCCGCCCGAGTAGCGCCACTGCTTGGGCGCGCCGAAGACCTGGCGCATGGTGAGGTTGAAGTCGCCGAAGGCCCAGCGGTTGTTGTCCGGGTCGTTGACCTCCTCGCCGATCGCGAACAGGTCGTCGGGGCTGGTCGGGGCCTCCAGGCCGTACTCCTCCAGGAGGTCGCGCCGGTACAGGACCCAGTTGCCGAAGGGCTCGGCGGGCCAGGGCACCCCGTGCAGCTGCTGGTTGAAGACGTTCCAGCGCCAGGCGTCGCTGTCCAGGTTGGCCAGCAGGGGGTAGGCCTGCGCCGCGTCGCCGGCCAGGTGCGGCGTCAGGTCCTCGAACAGCTCGCCGACGGCCCGGTTGAACTGCGGGATCAGGTTGATGACCCAGTCGGGGATCATCGTGATGTCGGCGACGTCGCGCCCGGCGATCACCGCGTTCATCTTGTCGATGACCGAGTTGCCGTCCTGGAAGTTGAACTCCACCGTGGCGCCCAGACGCCCGTTGACGTACTCGAAGAAGGAGTTGTCGCCCAGGCCGGGCGGGATCGGCCCCCACAGCGGGGTCATCGCGGTGTAGCTCCCGCCCCTGCCGGGGGCCTCGGACACGGCCCGGACGAACTCCTGCGGGTAGGCGGTGAACCCGTCCGGGGCGCCGTGCTGTCCCGGGATGTCGGGGGTGACCCCCTGGAACGGGATGTGCGTGGGGATCAGGTCGTCCAGCGAGCTGGCGGAGGAGGCGGACCCTCCGCCGCTGGACGACTCCGAGCCGCAGCCGGTGAGTGTTCCGGCGGTGAGCGCCGCGGCGGTGGAGGCGCCCACCAGGCCGAGGAAGCGGCGTCGGCTGGGGGGCTGGCGCAGGGGGGTGGTGCGCATAGCGTCGTTCCTTCGGTTGAGCAGGCCGGGGAGCCCAGGGGGGTAGGAAACGAAGGGCCATTTTGCTATGAATTAGTTGGCCGTTTAGACAAACAAATTACTCCACTGTGATGTGGCACACAAGGTCTTCAGGTATCGAAGTCGAAGCGGTTCGATTTCGAAGGACAATACCCTCGCGCACGAGAGGCGAACACCCCCCATGACCCTCCAGCCGCACCTGCCGCCGTACCGGGACCCCGCCCTGCCGCCCGAACGGCGCGTGGACGACCTGCTCGCCCGCCTCACCCCGGAGGAGCGGATCGGCCTGCTCCACCAGCACCAGGCGCCCGTCGAGCGCCTGGGCGTCGGCCCCTTCCGGACCGGGACCGAGGCGCTGCACGGACTGGCCTGGCTCGGACCGGCCACCGTGTACCCGCAGGCCGTCGGCCTGGCCAGCACCTGGGACCCCGGCCTGCTCCGCCTCGTCGGCCGGGCCGTCGGCGACGAGGTGCTCGCCCGCAGGGGCGCGGGCGCGTCGCCCAACGTCTGGGCGCCCGTGGTCAACCCGCTGCGCGACCCCCGCTGGGGCCGCAACGAGGAGGGCTACTCCGAGGACGCGTGGCTGACCGGGCTCCTGGCCGCCGCCTACGCCCGGGGGCTGGCCGGTGACGGCGACACGCTGCGCCTCGCGCCCACCCTCAAGCACTTCCTCGCCTACAACAACGAGGAGGGCCGCTGCGAGACCTCCAGCGACCTGCCGCCGAGGGTCCTGCGCGAGTACGAGCTCCAGGCCTTCCTGCCCGCCCTGGCCGAGGGGGCGGCCGTGGCCGTCATGCCCTCCTACAACCTGGTCAACGGGCGGCCCGCGCACCTGAGCCCGCTGATCGGCGACGTGCTGCGCCCGGCCGCGCCCGACCGCCTGCTGGTGGTCAGCGACGCCTACGCGCCCGCCAACCTCGTGGAGGCGCAGCAC
>NZ_QPFC01000789.1:0-3220 GCF_003427465.1 Nocardiopsis sp. TNDT3
CCGCCCGCCCAGGGCGCGGCCGGGGAGGACACGCCCGCCCCGGTCGCGGACATCGCCCCGACCGGGGTGGAGTTGACCGACGACACCTACAGCGTCTCCCTGTCCTGGACCGACAACACCGGCGGCGCCACCCCGCACTTCGTGGTCGGCGGCCCGACGGGTGCCGGGTCCACCACCATGGCCGACGTCGACGCGGGGGTCGCCGAGGTGGAGGTCAGCGGGTTGAACCCCGAGGTCGAGTACTGCTTCAGGGTGGTCGCGGTCCAGTCCACCGACGAGGTCGCCCCCTCCGAGCAGGTCTGCACCGACCGCGGAGCGGCGGACGAGGGCGCCTAGCGGAACCACCCGCCGATTCCGCCGAAAAGCGTGTGACCAGGGGAGATCCGCGTCCCCGGCGCGTCATCGCCATCGTGCGGCTCCGGACACGGGAAGTCATCAGCCCCACAACAGGACAAACGTTCCTATGGGGTCTATGATGTACGCCACCCCGGCCTTCGCCTCCTGTTCGGCCGGGGTTTCCGCTGGGGACACCATCCCCGTGGTCAACAGGGATCACCTGCTCCCGGATCCCGTCCACCGTGCCGGACCGCTCCGCCCCCGCGAGCCGAAGGCCGGTCTGTCGCGTGCCCGCGTACCGATTCGGACGGAAGGGTTTCCCGGCTCATGGGAGAGCTCCTGAGCACCATCCTGGCCATGGCCACGTCCACGCCGATCTACATGAACATCGTGGGCGGTGCGCTGGTCGGGGTGTTCTGGCAGTCCTACCTCGACACCAGAATCGCCAAGAACGACTACGAGGCCCACCTCAGGGAGGCCCTGGCGAACGAGGCCTCCAGGGTCGCCAGACATGAGAGGTCCAGGAACCTTCCGGCGTTTCTCCGGGTCGCCGACCTCGACAACATCTATCTCCAGAACGTCAACAGGGTCGCCACCACGATCCGGACCGTGGTGGAGAACAACGGTCAGCACCTGGCCAACCTGTGGTCCATTCCCTTTCACCGGGATGCGGTCAAGGAATTCCTCGGAAGGAAGCAGGGGAAATCGAGGGTGGACGCCTTCATGGACGGATACACGCAATCGGCCCGTATGAACGGGATCAACGTGAACGGCAGGCCGCTCACCACAGCCTCGGGCGGCGCCGAGAACAAGAGGACGAGGCTGTCGTGATGCTCCCCGCCGTGTGCGCGGCCGTCGTGGCCCTCTACGTCCTGAGGTTCCTGGTCACGGAGTCCACGGCGAGGTCGGGAGCACATCCCAGGACGCTGTCCGACTTCCGGGAAGCCCTGGACGACGCGCGTCGCGCCGAGATCCGTGAGAACGCCATCAGCTTCGGAAGGGCCGCGGTACACGAGAAGACCCTGGTCCTGGACAACATGCTGGCGACCGTGAACTTCCGCGGACACGCCGGGGGCGGAGAGGCCTCCGCGGGGCTCGCCGACGACGCCGAGAGGCGGTTCGCGGAGTACTCGGACATGGTCGCCCGGTTGGACGGCGAGGTCGAGGAGGCGGTGTCCCGGGAGCGGGAGTCCTCCGCGGCGGGCCCCGTCGCCGGGTACGGCCCCGGAGCGGGTTCCGCGGGTCCCGGCGGGCGGGGGGCGCGGCTGGCCCGCACCGCCCATGTCGTCTGCATGGTGGCGCTGGCGTCGCTGGTCATCGCGGTCCTCCTCGCCGGATAGCGGTCGGCTCCGGCAGTACACACCGTCACATCCGGGAGAGGGAAGTTGTTCGAGTTCCTGTTCGGTCCAGGAGGGATGCTGGCCGGCGGCCAGGGCGCCGTGACGGCGGCTCTGGCCAACCTGGCCTTCGTGGCCGTCGCCGCGTACATCGCGAAGACGACCAAGAAGTACCTGAAACCCAAGGCGCGGAAGTCGGACCACTCCCTGCACGAGCTGTCCAGGGACGAGATGGCACGCGTCGAGGAGATCGCCCGCCAGATCAACACGGAGGTCTGGAACAGGCAGGAGTACCCCCTCACCGAGGGGAACGCGATGCGCGAGGGCGAGGCCGTGACCCTGGAGGCGGGCACCAACCTGCTCATCGTCGAGCGTCAGATGCAGGTCGCCAAGGCGGTCGTCGACAACCTCCGCGGCAGGGGCGCGACGACCCAGACCTTCGACGACATGATGCGGCCCGGCGGCCCCGTGCTGATCGGCCCCGTGTCACGGGGAAGGCCGAAGCTCTCCTCGCAGGAGGCCGCCGCCACCGTGCGGGCCGTCACCGCGATCCGTGACAACGTCGCGTTGATGGACGCGCACATGAGGGAGTCCTACGGCATCCTCGGCCTGGAGGTGAACGTCGGTGCCTGGGAGGCCATGGGGAAGGGCGGCCTCCCCGGTTTCCGGGAGTGGGTCGACGCCATCCTGGCCGACTACCCGAGAACCATCGCCGACATCGTCAGGAACAACGGTCTGGAAGCCGCGCAGGCGACCCTGAACATCCTCAAGGACACGGGTCACCTGTCCCTGCGCGGGGCGGCCCAGCGGGACGCGTACACGACCGTCAGCGAGGCGGCGCGCAGGGACGACAAGGCCCGGGAGGGCCGCGACCTCCCCGTCGCGGAGGCGGATCCGCGCAAGCTCGTGGACTCCCCCCGCAGGAACAACCCCGTCACCCGTGCCGTCAACCGGGTGCGCCGCTGACATGGGGACGACTCCCGCACCGGCTTCCGGAGCCGCCGCCGCGCCGATCCCACAGACCCGTCCGGAGGAGCATCGGGATGGACGTTGACCAGTTTGCCTTCTACGTGTTCTTCCTGGTGGCCGCGACCGTCTTCGGCAACACGGTCCTGAGGCTCCGCCAACGCCGCCTGTACGACCCCGGGCTGCGGATCCGGAACGCGAGGGCCCGGCGCAGGCAGGGCGTCTCCTCCGCGGCGCTCCTCGCGGAGAGGGAGCTGGCCGACCGCAGGCAGCGGGTCGTCGGGGCCCTGGCGAGGGACGCGTCGGCGCTCTCCGGCCCCGCCGAGGCCGCGGAGGAGGACCGCCTGCGCCGTGAGCTGGAGTCGCTGCGCGAGGCCTTCGAGGCCCAGCGGGAGAGCGTCGCCAGGGAGCACGAGCGCATCGACCGGGAGGCCGACGAGGAGCTCGCCCGGTACCGTCGGCGCCGCCGCACGGCTCTGGCCTGCGAGGTGGCCCTCCTGGCGCTGTCCCTGGCCGCGCTGGTCGCGCTCGTCGCCGCCGCCGCGCCGTACTTCCGCTGAGGCGCGGCGCGGCCGTCCCGG
>NZ_QPFC01000082.1:0-5676 GCF_003427465.1 Nocardiopsis sp. TNDT3
GAAGGGGGCGGGTAATGTGTACCCCAGGGGTGGAGTCCCGCCCACACGTTGAAGGAAGTTCCGCGAAGCGGTGACGAAGGGTCGGGATTTGACACCGGTGGACACGGTGTTCCCCCGCGGACACACCAGGGCGCCGAACGCACGGCCGGACATTGGCCCCCTTCGGGTTTGCCGGAGGTGTCTCGGGTACGTCCGGTGTCAAACCGGGGGCAAACGATGTCTATGATGTCCGGTATGCGTTTGCCCGGGTGCCTGGCGAGCCATCCCCCAGGAGCAGCCCGACACGGAGTCGGGTATTTGCTGCAATAAGTAACAACCAGGAAGGGTGGACGGCTTCGATGGGGAACTTTTTGTCGTCGGTGCTTCCCCCCGGACTGATCGACGTATTGTCGGCGCTCATCCCACCGGTGGTTGTCGGTGCCGTCTTCTGCACCTTCGTCATCCAGCTCCTGCGCAAGGAGATGGCGCCCCGCCGGATGGACGGAAGCCTGGTCAGCAAGGACAAGGCGGCCGAAGACACGGGTGAGGGCAGGGATGGTTCCGGGGCCGCTGAGCCGGGAGCCGCGAACGAGACGCCGATTGTCCGGGGTGGGGAACGCACCGAATCCGACGGTCGTTGATACGGTACTCGACCGATCACGCGCTCCTCGGGGAGCGACGAACCGGCCACGCGCGTGCGCGGGCCATCTCGCCGATCCCGCGCGCCCGCCGGTGACCCCCGAAACCCGACACGGTGTCCGGGTGATTTCAGGCACGCCGGGAATTGTCTTCCGCGTTCTCGCGAGATAGCTTTACATTCAGGTGTGGAGACACCGCTCTTCTGAAAGGTTTGATTCCATGGCACAGAAGGTCCAGGTTTTCCTGGTCGACGACCTCGACGGCGGCGAGGCCGAGGAGACGGTGACGTTCGGTCTGGACGGCTCCGTGTACGAAATCGACCTCAGCGCGGGTAATGCGGCCAAGCTCCGCGAGGCCCTTACTCCGTTCGTCGACGCCGCCCGCAAGGCTCCGGCCAAGGCGTCCCGCAGCGCGGGCCGCCGCACCGGCAGCCGGAATGCTCCCAGCCGTGAGCGCAGCGCCGAGATTCGCGCCTGGGCGAAGGCCGCGGGCAAGCCCGTCAATGAGCGCGGCCGTATCCCCGCGGCGATCGTCGCCGAATATGAGGCCATCAAGGGCTAGGTTTGCCGCCGACCCCCGGTTCGCCGAAATGTTGTCAGGTCTTGATCGAATTACGGTCGGTACCTGCCGGGGGAAGACACCCGAACCCGACCATCCCGGGCCGCGGCGCGGCCCAGTGACACGGGATGCCAGGGGATACGCCGGGCCCGACGGGTCCCTCGGGCGGTACGGAGCGCCGGACAGGGCTCCGCGT
The DNA here is from genome assembly GCF_003427465.1 of Nocardiopsis sp. TNDT3. Taxonomy (NCBI): domain Bacteria; kingdom Bacillati; phylum Actinomycetota; class Actinomycetes; order Streptosporangiales; family Nocardiopsidaceae; genus Nocardiopsis; species Nocardiopsis sp. TNDT3. Next base: position 1,373 of record NZ_QPFC01000082.1, read on the forward strand.
CGATGACAGCGCTCCTGCGGCCCCGCGGCTCCAGACCTCCGCCGCCACACCCACGCGCTGGGCCGGACGGCGAGGCGGAGCGGGGCAGTGCGCCGGAGCGCCGCGACGCCGCCTCCGCGCGCGACCGCCCACGAACGATCGGGACCGCACGCGACACCTCCCGGTTCCGGGGAAAGGCACTCGCTTCCGGTCCCGCGGCCCCGGTCGCGGGACCCGAGTCCCACACCATCCCCGCTCCGGTCGACGGCGCGCATTTCCCGCTTTCCCCGACCGAACGGTCCGGTCGGAAGAACAACACGCGGCTTGTTCGCTCAGAGCCGATAACGCTTACACGTGCGCGGTCCGGGCACTCCTGTGACACAGGGAGAGCCCGGGCCGTTCGCCTTCGGCGTACAGGGAAATCTGGCGCCGCAATTGGTAGTTGGATGTTGGGTGAACGCCCTATCGTCGGGGAAAGTCTCTGGCACGGACGGCTGCGGCCGACCGTACGGAGGCCTACGTCTGGTCGGCAGCCGGTCGACCGTACGGACGGGTGCGACAGCGCTCCCCGGGGCGGTTCATCCCTGTGGGGCCGATATGCGGAAGAGTTGGGTCGGAGTGAACCGTCCCTGCCTGACCGCTCTGTAGAGGAGCGACGAGACATGTTCGAGAGGTTTACCGACCGCGCGCGGCGAGTGGTGGTTCTGGCCCAGGAAGAGGCCAGGATGCTCAACCACAACTACATCGGTACGGAGCACATCCTGCTCGGTCTCATCCACGAGGGTGAGGGCGTCGCCGCCAAGGCTCTGGAGAGCCTTGGTATCAGCCTCGAAGCGGTTCGGCAGCAGGTTGAGGAGATCATCGGCCAGGGGCAGCAGGCCCCGTCGGGGCACATCCCGTTCACCCCGAGAGCCAAGAAGGTCCTGGAGCTGTCGCTGCGCGAGGCGCTTCAGCTGGGCCACAACTACATCGGTACCGAGCACATACTGCTGGGCCTGATCCGCGAGGGCGAGGGCGTCGCCGCCCAGGTCCTGGTCAAGCTGGGCGCGGACCTCAACCGCGTGCGCCAGCAGGTCATCCAGCTGCTGCACGGCTACCAGGGCAAGGAACCGCAGGCCACCGGCGCCTCGTCGGAGTCCACCCCCTCCACCTCGCTGGTGCTGGACCAGTTCGGCCGCAACCTGACCCAGGCCGCCCGGGAGAGCAAGCTCGACCCGGTCATCGGCAGGGACAAGGAGATCGAGCGGGTCATGCAGGTCCTGTCCCGCAGGACCAAGAACAACCCGGTCCTGATCGGTGAGCCCGGCGTCGGCAAGACGGCCGTGGTCGAGGGTCTGGCCCAGAAGATCGTCAAGGGCGAGATCCCCGAGACGCTCAAGGACAAGCAGCTGTACACGCTGGACCTGGGCGCGCTGGTCGCGGGCAGCCGCTACCGCGGTGACTTCGAGGAGCGCCTCAAGAAGGTGCTCAAGGAGATCCGCACCCGCGGCGACATCATCCTGTTCATCGACGAGCTGCACACGCTGGTCGGCGCGGGCGCGGCTGAGGGCGCCATAGACGCCGCCTCCATCCTCAAGCCCATGCTGGCCCGGGGTGAGCTCCAGACCATCGGCGCGACCACGCTGGACGAGTACCGCAAGTACCTGGAGAAGGACGCCGCGCTGGAGCGCCGCTTCCAGCCCATCCAGGTGGACGAGCCGACCATCAAGCACGCCATCGAGATCCTCAAGGGCCTGCGCGACCGCTACGAGGCCCACCACCGGGTCTCCATCACCGACAGCGCTCTGGTGGCCGCCGCGCAGCTGGCCGACCGCTACATCAGCGACCGGTTCCTGCCCGACAAGGCGATCGACCTCATCGACGAGGCCGGCTCGCGGATGCGCATCCGCCGGATGACCGCTCCGCCGGACCTGCGCGAGTTCGACGAGAAGATCGCCGGGGTGCGCCGCGACAAGGAGTCCGCGATCGACGCGCAGGACTTCGAGAAGGCGGCGTCGCTGCGCGACGACGAGAAGCAGCTCCTGGGCAAGAAGGCGCAGCGGGAGAAGGAGTGGAAGGCCGGCGACATGGACGTCGTGGCCGAGGTGGACGAGGAGCTCATCGCCGAGGTCCTGGCCGCCTCCACCGGCATCCCGGTCTTCAAGCTCACCGAGGAGGAGTCCTCCCGGCTGCTGCGCATGGAGGACGAGCTGCACCGGCGCGTCATCGGCCAGGAGGACGCCATCAAGGCGCTCTCCCAGGCGATCCGCCGTACCCGCGCCGGGCTCAAGGACCCCAAGCGCCCGGGTGGTTCGTTCATCTTCGCCGGCCCGTCCGGTGTGGGTAAGACCGAGCTGTCCAAGACGCTGGCCGAGTTCCTGTTCGGGGACGAGGACGCGCTGATCCAGCTGGACATGTCCGAGTTCATGGAGAAGCACACCGTCTCGCGGCTGTTCGGCTCCCCGCCCGGATACGTGGGCTACGAGGAGGGCGGCCAGCTCACCGAGAAGGTGCGCCGCAAGCCGTTCTCCGTGGTGCTCTTCGACGAGATCGAGAAGGCCCACAACGACATCTTCAACTCGCTGCTCCAGGTGCTGGAGGAGGGACGTCTCACCGACGCCCAGGGTCGCAACGTCGACTTCAAGAACACGGTCATCATCATGACGACCAACCTGGGTACCCGGGACATCTCCAAGGGGCAGGCCATGGGCTTCGCCAAGGAGGACGACGCCCAGACCAACTACGAGCGGATGAAGGCCAAGGTCAGCGAGGAGCTCAAGACCAACTTCCGGCCCGAGTTCCTCAACCGTGTGGACGACATCATCGTCTTCCACCAGCTGACGGAGAAGGAGATCTTCCAGATCGTGGATCTGATGATCACGAGCCTGGACAGCCGTCTCAAGGAGCGGGACATGGGGATCGAGCTGCGGCCCAAGGCCAAGCAGATCCTCTCCGAGCGCGGGTTCGACCCCGTGCTGGGCGCCCGTCCGCTGCGCCGGACGATCCAGCGGGAGATCGAGGACCAGCTGTCCGAGAAGATCCTGTTCGGCGACCTCAAGGCGGGTCAGATCGTGGTGATCGACGCCGAGGGCGAGGGCACGGACGCCAAGTTCACCTTCAAGGGCGTGCCCAAGCCGGCCGCGGTGCCGGACACGCCCGAGGTCGAGGAGTCGGCCGCGGGCAAGCGGGAGTAGCGCCGCCCGACCGCCCGTGACTTCGGGGGCACCCCTTCGGGGGTGCCCCCTTCGTCGTGCGGGGGGCGGGGCGCGCAGGGCCGACGCCGCGCGTCCGGCCGCGGGGTGTGCGCCCGCCCGGCATGTTCTAGGGTGCGAACGTGACTCATCCAGATCCCCGACAGCACGATCCGTGGCAGGCGCGGCAGCCGCAGCCCGGACCCGCTCCACACGGTCCCCGGCCGGGTGAGGCGCCCCCAGGACACCACGGCGCGGTTCCGCCCGGCGGTCCGCCCGGCCCCCAGAGTCCCTACGGTCCGCCCGGTCCGTACCCGCACCAGCCCCAGCCGGGCAGGAAGGGCGGGACCGGCCTGATCATCGGGGCCGTGGCCTTGGTCGTCGTCCTCATGCTGGGCGGCGGGATCGCCGCGGTGTGGCTGTTCTCCGGCGGTGGCGGCGGAACCTCCGCGGAGGGCGTCGGCGAGGTGCGGTACTACGAGGGCCTGTCCAGCGAACACGTGGACGAGGGCGAGACCGTCGACTACGGGATGTTCCCGCCCGCGGGCGGGCCGCACTACCCGATCTGGCAGAACTGCGGCGTCTACGACCAGCCCCTGCGCTCGGAGTACGTCGTGCACGCCCAGGAGCACGGCGCCGTGTGGATCGCCTACGACCCCGGGCTCTCCCAGGCGCAGGTCCAGACCCTGGCCGGGTACTACTCGCCCGGCGACTACCTGGTGGTCAGCCCCGTGGAGGGCCTGCCCGCCCCGGTGGTGGCGTCGGCCTGGGGCTCCCAGATCCTGCTGGAGGACCCCGAGGACCCGCGCCTGGCGGAGTACCTCGTGGAGTTCGTCCAGGGCGAGAACACCCCCGAGCCGGGCGCGCCGTGCAGCGACGGCCACTCCGGCACCGAGGCCGGCCCCGCGGGGGAGACCGGGACCGCCGCGGCGCGGCACCCCGGCCCGCGGACCTGAGACGCCCCTCCCGGCCGTGCGGACCGGGGACGGCGCCGGGGCCGGGGTGCGCCCGCGCTCCGTCCGCGCCGTGCGGCCGAGCCCCGCGCGGTCGCCGCGCGGCGACCGGCCTCCCCGAACCGGGCGCGCTCAGCCCGGCAGGGCGTACCGGCCGTCGTCCAGGGGGTCCACCAGGCCGTCGGACACCAGCGCGTCCAGG
>NZ_QPFC01000790.1:0-4204 GCF_003427465.1 Nocardiopsis sp. TNDT3
CGGCGGGCCCCGGGCGGGGCCCGCCGCCGACGGCGGGAGGATGACCGGAAACGCCCGCTCACGGGCCATAATGCGTGTGCGGGTGACGGACCGGGCAGGCTGCTCGGCGGGTGCGGAAATACCCCGGAAATATCCGCACGGCACACTGGACCTGGGAGGCCGTGTCCGAACCGGCCCCGCCGTACGCCGGGAGGGCCCGGACACCGACCGCATCGAGGAAGGTTGATCGTGAATCGACAGCAGGAATTCGTGCTCCGCACGTTGGAGGAGCGCGACATCCGGTTCGTGAGGCTGTGGTTCACCGACGTGCTCGGGTACCTCAAGTCCGTGGCGGTCGCCCCCGCCGAACTGGAGGCGGCCTTCTCCGAGGGCATCGGTTTCGACGGCTCGGCCATCGAGGGGTTCGCCCGCGTCTACGAGGCCGACATGCTGGCCCAGCCCGACCCCTCCACCTTCCAGGTGCTGCCCTGGCGCAACGAGCCGCACGGCACGGCGCGCATGTACTGCGACATCCTCATGCCCGACGGCTCGCCGTCCTCGGCCGACCCGCGCCACGTGCTCAAGCGCACGCTGGGCAAGGCCTCCGACCTGGGGTTCACGTTCTACACGCACCCCGAGATCGAGTTCTACCTGCTCAAGAAGATGCCCGAACTGGGTGAGCTGCCCGAGCCCAACGACTCCGGCGGCTACTTCGACCACACGCCGCACAACAGCGCGCACGACTTCCGGCGCAACGCCATCAACATGCTGGAGGCCATGGGCATCTCCGTGGAGTTCAGCCACCACGAGGGCGGGCCGGGGCAGCAGGAGATCGACCTGCGCTACGCCGACGCGCTGACCACCGCCGACAACATCATGACCTTCCGGCTCGTGATGAAGGAGGTGGCGATGGAGCAGGGCGTGTACGCCACCTTCATGCCCAAGCCGTTCACGCAGTACCCGGGCTCGGGCATGCACACGCACCTGTCGCTGTTCGAGGGCGACCGCAACGCCTTCTACGAGCCGGGTGCGGACTTCCAGCTGTCCAAGGTCGGGCGCGGGTTCATAGCGGGCCTGCTGCGGCACGCCGACGAGATCACGGCCGTCACGAACCAGTGGGTGAACTCCTACAAGCGCCTGTGGGACGATCCGGCCGCCTCGGCGGGCATGGGCGGCGAGGCGCCGGCCTACATCTGCTGGGGCCACAACAACCGCTCGGCGCTGGTGAGAGTGCCCATGTACAAGCCGGGCAAGTCCAACTCCAGCCGGATCGAGATCCGCTCGCTGGACACGGCCTGCAACCCGTACCTGGCCTACGCGGTGATCCTGGCCGCGGGCCTGAAGGGCATCGAGGAGGGCTACGAGCTTCCTCCGGGCGCGGAGGACGACGTCTGGGCGCTGACCGACTCCGAGCGCCGGGCGCTGGGCATCCGGCCGCTGCCGCAGAGCCTGGACGAGGCGCTGCGGATCATGGAGAACAGTGAGTTGGTGGCCGAGACCCTGGGCGAGCACGTCTTCGACTTCTTCCTGCGCAACAAGAAGGCGGAGTGGCACGACTACCGCCGCCAGGTGACGCCGTACGAGCTGCACAGGTACCTGCCGACCCTGTAGAGCCGGGTGGCCCTGTGGGCCTGCGCGAGCCCCCTTCCCGGGTGTCCGGGGAGGGGGCTCGGCGCGTCCCGGGGGTGCTTCAGGGACGCTTCGAAGGGGTCAGGGGTTCAGAGGGCTGTGCCCTTCACGGCTCCAGGCGTGCGGCCTCCCCCGCAGATACCTGTGAGACCCACGGCGACCGCACGGAGAACCACGGGCCCTCCTCCCGGAGAAGGACACGACCGGGAGGAGGGCCCGTTCTCCGACGGCTGGTTCCCTGACGGCCCCCTTGCCGGACAGACCCCTTCTCTGACGGCCCCTTGTCCGAGGGGACTCCGCCGGGCGCGGAGCGGTCGCACGGGCACACCCGCACGACCGCCCAGGCCCCGCACCGCCCGGGAATCAGGGCGTGTACACCTCCGGCCGGGGAGCGGGCTCCATGCCGTCCCCGATGAAGAAGCTCGGGTGCGGCGGCTGGTTGTAGGCGGTGTTCTGCCAGGCGACGGCCACCCGGTACTGGGTGTCGTGCATCAGCGTCGGCATCCGCAGATCGGTGGGCAGCGGCGTGGAGTAGATCCGCAGCGCCCGGTTGTCCGCGGTGCGCCAGGCGACCTCCTCACGCCAGTCACCGAGGATGTCCCCGCTCAGCGCCGGTGTGGACTTGGTGCCGTTGTTGGAGGCGACCCCGGAGCCGGTCAGCAGCCGGGTGTCGCCACCGGTCCCGTACTCGTCGATACGGGTGCCGTCCAGCAGTTCCCGCAGCGGGTCGCCGTCCCACCAGGCCACGAAGTTCGCCGACGAGGGGGCGCGAACGCCCAGGCGGTTCCCCCCGGCGTCGTACATGCCGCTGATACCGCCGCCCGTGACCCAGAACTCCGCGCCGGGGTTGCCCGGCCACACGTCCGCGGCCACGCCCCGGCCCGGCCCCTCCTCACCGCTGGCGGTCGGCCTGCGCCAGACCACCCCGCCGGTGTCGGCGTCGGCCACGTAGGCGCCCGCCGCGCCTCCCGTGCGCTCGGTGATGGTGAAGACCTCCAGGCCGGAGCGGTCGGGCAGCAGGTCGCCCACGTGCATGGCGTCCCCGTGGCCGTGGCCGGTGGCCCACATCCCGCTTCCGTCGTCGTCCACGGCCATCGACCCGTACATGACCTCGTCGCGGCCGTCACCGTCGGCGTCGGCGATGCTCAACTGGTGGTTGCCCTGACCGGCCCACCGCGACCCGGCCTCGTCGCTGTCGAAGGTCCAGCGCCGGGTGAAGCGCCCGTCGCGCCAGTCCCAGGCCGCGATCACCGAGCGCGTGTAGTAGCCGCGCGCCATGACCAGGCTGGGCCGCTGGCCGTCCAGGTAGGCGACGCCCGCCAGGAACCGGTCCACCCGGTTGCCGTAGCAGTCGCCCCAGTCGCAGACGTCACCGCGCCCGGGAACGTAGTCCACCGAGTCCAGTTCGGCCCCGCTGCGGCCGTCGAACATGGTGAGGAACTCCGGCCCGCTCAGGACGTAGCCGTCGCCGTTGCGGTGGTCGGCCCCGGCGTCGCCGATGACCCCGCCGGTGCCGTCCACGGTGCCGTCCGCCGTCTTCACGGCCACCTCGGCCCGCCCGTCTCCGTCGAAGTCGTAGACCTGGAACTGGGTGTAGTGCGCACCGGCGCGGATGTTGCGTCCCAGGTCGATGCGCCAGAGCCGCTCACCGCTGAGTTCGTAGGCGTCGAGCAGTACGGGGCCGGTGCGGCCCGACTGGGAGTTGTCCCTGGCGTTGGTGGGCTCCCACTTCAGGACGATCTCGTACTCGCCGTCGCCGTCGAGGTCGCCCACGCTGGCGTCGTTGGCGTCGTAGGTGTAGCCGCTGCCGCCGGACGGGACGTCCAGGGGCACGTCCAGGTAGCCGGCGCGCAGCGCCAGTGAGGCCCCCGAGGCCTCCGCCTCCTGGCCGTCGATCACGGGGCGGACCGTGTAGCGGGCGTCGGCGGAGGCTCCGCCGTCCAGGTAGGAGGTGGCTCCGGTGAGGGGCTGTGAGTTCAGGCGTGTGGAGCCCCGGTAGACGTTGAAGGCGACGTCCTCGGGGTCGGTGGCCAGCAGCCGCCAGCTCACCAGGTTGCCCTGCGAGCCCTGCACGCTCACCAGACCGCGGTCCAGCTCCTCGACCTGGCGCCCCTCTCCGGTGGTGGGCGGGTCCTCGGGGTCGGGCGGCTCCTCACCGGGCGGTTCCTCGGTGCCGCCGGTGCAGACGGTGCCGTTGAGCGTGAAGGAGTCGGGGACTTCCGGGGTGCCGCCGTGGGAGCCGTTGAAGCCGAAGCTGACCGAGGCTCCGGTGGCGATGGCGGCGTTCCACCCGGTGTCGGCCACGCTGACACGGTTCCCCGAGCCGGAGAACTCGCCGTTCCAGCCGCTGGTGACGCGCTCGCCCGCGGTGAAGTCCCACTCCAGGGTCCAGCCGTCGACGGGATCACCGAGGTTGGTGACGGACACGGCGGCGGTGAACCCGTCGTTCCACTGGTTCTGGACGGTGTAGGCGACCTCGCAGCCGGCGGCGGCGGAGGCGGGGCCGGTCGCCACGGCGGCGAGCGCGGCGCCCGTGGCGAGTGCGGTCGCGAGGCAGGCGCCGCGCCGTGTCCGTTGACGGGCGGCAGGGGGGTTG
>NZ_QPFC01000791.1:0-4890 GCF_003427465.1 Nocardiopsis sp. TNDT3
CGGGGCCCGCCGGATTCAGACCGTCGAGGAGAAGACGTCCTCCCGCGCCCTTTCCAGGGCGTGCAGCAGCGCGCCCCGCACCACCGGGCTGCCCTCCACCCTCCCCAGCGCGACCTCGGTCGCGTTCGGGGCGATGCGCGCGGTGGCCGCCTGGACCCGCTCGGCCAGCTTCACACCGCCCGCCCGGGCCACGTCCCCGCCGAGCACCACCAGGCCGGGGTCCAGGATCACCGCGACGGCGGCCACCCCGCGGGCCAGGCGCTCGGCGAAGTCGTTCAGGAAGGCGTCCGCCTCCGGGGTCTCCGCTGCGGAGGCCGCCCCGACCACCTCGGTGACGTCGGTGCCCTCGATGCCGTACCCGGCGGCCAGCTCGACCACCTGCCCCGCCTTGACCAGCGCCTGGAACCCGTGGGGGAGCTCGCGGCTCGCGCCGTCGCGCAGGGACTCGTAGCCGCCGGACAGGCCCACGTCGGTGGGCATGGGCGCCCCGGGCACGGGCAGGTAGCCGATCTCACCCGCGCCGCCCGAGCGGCCCCGGTGGATGCGACCGTCGATCATGGTGGACATCCCCACGCCGCCGTTGGCGCTGAGCCAGATGAGGACGAACTCGGCCACCCCCGCGGCGGCGCCCTCGGAGTGCTCGGCCAGGGCGGCCAGGTTCACGTCGTTCTCGATCATGACCGAGCGCTTGAGGTCGGCGCGCAGGGCCTCCAGGATGCCCTCGTGCCAGGACATCAGGTCGAAGGAGAAGCGGATGTCGCCGGTGCGGGGATCGACGACGCCGGGGGTGCCGATGACGCAGGCGCGGACCCTGTCCAGCGCGACCCCCGCGGTCTCGGCCAGGCGCATCACCGCGGTGTGGACGAGCGCGACGGGATCGTCGGAGGCGCTGGGGTCGACCGCGACGTCGCTGACGATCCGGCCCGTGATGTCGGCGATCGTCGCGGTCACCCGGCGCGCGCTGACGTCCAGGGCCGCGACGTAGGCGCTCTCGGGCACCACCGCGTACAGCGCGGCGTTGGGCCCCCGCCCGCCCGCCTGGCTGCCCACGACGCGCACCAGGTTCCGCTCCTCCAGCCGCGCGAGCAGCTGGGAGGCGGTCACCTTGGAAAGGCCGGTACGCGTTCCCAGCTGCGTCCTGGTCAAGGGCCCCGCGGACAGGAGCAGTTCCAGTGCCGCGCGGTCGTTGAGCTGGCGTAGCAGCCGGGGAGTCCCCGGACGTTGAGACATAACCGTGACACCTCACCCTGTTTTTATTAGGAAAGTTTCCTGTTAATTTAGCTCACAACCTCACAGGAGGTCACGTCCTCGTAAGGCCCGCTTCGGGCCCTTCCGATACCCGCTGGGCCCTCCCGGTACCCGCTCCGGCGGGGCGGCCAACGTGCTATCCCAGCACAACCCCCACAAGACGTCGAGCCGCGGGGTGATTCCCACGATCATCCCAGGTCGGTTCGAGCACAGGCGTCGCACCCCGGCGCGTCGTGCGAAGGGAGAAGAGATACAGATGAGGTTCCCCAAGATCGCCGCGGCCACGGCCGTGGTCCTGCTCGCCTCCGCGTGCGGCGGCTCCGACTCCGGTGACGGGGGCGGCGAGGCCGACAGCCTGACCGTCTGGGTCATGGGCACCTCCCAGGAGCCCCTCGTCGAGTACTTCGAGGACGTCGAGGCGCGCTTCCAGGAGAGCAACCCGGACGTGGCCGTCAACGTCGAGTTCATCCCCTGGCCCGACGCGCAGGAGGCCATCACCAACGCCCTCGCCGGCGGTGACGCCCCCGACGTGCTGGAGGTCGGCAACGACCAGGTCGCGGGCTGGGCCGCGCAGGGCGCCCTGATGGACATCACCGAGCAGGTCGACGGCTGGGACGCCGCCGCGGGCATCGACGAGAACGCCCTGGAGTACGGCACCTACGAGGGCGTCCAGTACGGCGTCCCGTGGTTCTCGGGCGTGCGCACCCTGTACTACCGCGCGGACTGGCTGGAGGAGATCGGCCACGAGCCGCCGACGACCTGGGACGAGCTCGTCGAGGTGGCCGAGGCCATCGAGGAGGAGTACGACGTCCCCGGCTTCGCCGCGCCGACCGACTTCACCAACGGCATCGCCAGCTTCATCTGGAGCAACGGCGGCTCGATCGCGGAGCAGAACGGCGAGGAGTGGGAGGGCACCCTCACCGACCCCGCCACCGTCGAGGCGATCGAGTTCTACTCCAGCCTCACCACCGACGGCATCTCGCCGCAGGACTACGTCGGCCAGAACGAGCTCATCGCGCTGGCCGACATGGCCAACAGCCAGCTGGGCATGTACATCGACGGCGGCTGGGCGATCGGCTCCATGGAGGAGCAGGCCGAGGACCCGGCGGTCATCGAGAACATCGTCGCCGCGCCCATCCCCGGCGCCGAGGGCATCGCCCCGGCCTTCGCGGGCGGTTCCGCCCTGACGGTGTTCACCACCACCGAGCACCCGGACCTGGCCTTCGAGCTGCTCACCGTCCTCGGTGACGAGGAGGGCGGCCAGGGCTACGCCGACGTCGCGGGCTTCTTCCCGGCCTACCCGCACCTGCTGGAGAGCGAGACGTACCAGGAGGACCCCGCCACCGCCGCTGCCGCCGAGCAGATGCAGCACACCCAGTTCTTCCCGACCACCCCGCGCTGGACCGCGGCCGACCAGGACAACAAGATCCTGCCGGGCGCCGTCCTGGAGATCGTGCAGGGAGGCGACGCCGAGGAGGTCCTGGCGGCGGCCAACGAGGAGCTGACCTCGATCCTCAACGAGCCGGTCGAGTAGCCCCTTCCGCCTGACTGAGTAGAGCTGTGCGCGGGCGGGGTCCAACGGCCCCGCCCGCCGCGGTCGGCCCACGCCTCGATTGAGAAGACCATGGCACAAACCGTCGAACCAGCGCCCGCGCGCGAGCGGGAGGAGGCCGTGAAGGCCCCCGCCTCCGAGCCCGCACCTCGCCGCCGCCTCGCGCTCCCCACCCCTTACCTGCTCATCGCACCGGCCCTGATCCTCCTCGCGGTCGTGCTGCTGTGGCCGATCGTGCAGATGGTGTGGTACTCGCTCACCAGCTTCACCACCCGCAACCTCCTGCCGAACCAGCCCGGCCCGGCCTGGAACGACTTCGCCCACTACCAGACGCTGCTGACCGACCCCGAGTTCTGGGGGATCCTGCGCAACACGGTCGTGGTCTGCGTGCTGATGGTCGGCATCACGATGGTGCTGGGCACTCTCGTGGGGCTGCTGCTGAACAAGCTCCCCAAGTGGTTCTCGGGGTTCGTGGCCCTGGGCATGATGCTCGCCTGGGCCACCCCCGCGCTGAGCGCCTCCCTGGTCTTCCGCTGGCTGTTCCTGCCCGAACGGGGCCTGGTCAACGTCATCCTGGACCGGATGCCGGACTGGCTGGTGGGCAGCGGATGGCTGCAGTACAACTGGTTCCTCGAACCGCTCCCGCTGTTCTCGATCCTCATCACCGTGATCGTCTGGCAGTCCTTCCCCTTCGTGGCCGTCTCCGTGCTCGCCGGGCTCAAGAGCATCCCCTACGAGCTGTACGAGGCCGCGAGGATGGACGGCGCGGGCGGCTGGAAGGCCTTCTGGAACGTCACGTTCCCGATGCTGCGCCCGCTGTTCGCCCTGCTGCTGGTCCTCCAGATCATCTGGGACCTGCGCGTGTTCACCCAGCTCTACATCCTGGCGAACAGCTTCCAGAACAAGGACGTCTACCTGCTCTCGTACTACATCTACCAGCAGGGCTTCAGCGCCAGCCCGGCCAACTACGGCATGGGCTCGGCGATCGCGGTGGTCATGACCGTGATGATCCTCGCCGTCACCGCGTACTACCTGCGCATCATGATCCGCCAGGGGGAGACCCGATGACCGCGATCGACCAGACCTCCGCCTCCGCCGTCCGCGAGCGCGCCACCGGGGGCGCCGGGACGGGCGGCCCGAGCGGCCCCCGGCCCGTCTACCGCCGCGGCCCGCTGCGCCGCCTGCGCCGCCTGCCGCTGTACCTGGCCGGCCTCGCGGTGTTCCTGTTCTCGGTGTTCCCCGTGTACTGGATGGTCATCACGGCCTTCAAGCCGGTGGGCGAGATCTTCACCCGCGACCAGACGATCTTCCCGACGGCGCCGACCCTGGAGCACTTCGACCGGGTGCTCAACGGCCAGCTGATCCCCGGGGTGAACTTCTGGCAGTTCCTGGGCAACAGCCTGTTCCTCACCGTGGCCTCCGTGGCCATGGGAGCGTTCCTGTCGCTGCTGGCCGCCGTGGCCGTGGCCCGGTTCCGCTTCCGGCTGCGCACCGCCTTCATCATCCTGCTGCTGGTGATCCAGATGGTGCCGATGGAGGCGATGATCATCTCCATCTTCATCAACTTCCGGCAGCTGTCCGACGTCAGCGGCGTGGAGCTGCTCGGCAACCTGTCCGGCCTGCTCATCGTGTACACGGCCGTGTCCCTGCCGATCACCATCATGATGCTGCGGGGCTTCGTGGCCGCGGTGCCCAAGGAGCTGGAGGAGGCCGCGGCCATCGACGGCGCCAGCTCCTGGACCGTCTTCTGGCGCATCCTGATGCCCCTGGTCGCGCCGGGCCTGGTCGCGGCGAGCATCTTCGCCTTCATCACCGCGTGGAACGAGTTCATCGTCGCGCTGACGTTCCTGGGCCGCAGCACCGACAACTACACGCTGCCGCTGACGCTGTCCTACTACTTCGGCCGGTTCGGCACCGAGTGGGGGCCGATCATGGCCGCCTCCACCCTGCTGACCATCCCCGTGATGATCTTCTTCCTGTTCGTCCAGCGGCGCATGGTCTCCGGCCTGACCATGGGCGCGGTCAAGGGCTGACCGCGTCCCTCCCGCCGGGGCGGGTCCCGCGACGGACGCCGCGGGCCCCGCCCCGGC
>NZ_QPFC01000792.1:0-4043 GCF_003427465.1 Nocardiopsis sp. TNDT3
CGCCCGGGGCCCGTGTGACCGAACGGATCAGGCCCCGGTGTCGGGGCCCGGCTCCTCGGGGGCCTTCAGCGGCTTGACCAGCGCCCAGCCGCCCATGAACACGGCGAAGGCCAGCATGCCCAGACCGGACCACAGGTTCAGGTTCGTTCCGCTCTGCTCGATCTGCTCCGGCGCGGCCGCGAACCCCATGGCCGTCAGCACGACGCCGTAGATGGCGAACAGCAGCGCGATGATCGTGCGGATGTCGAAGACCCGGGAGGCGGTGCGGCCCTTCCTCTTTCCGGGGCTGTCAGCACTCATCGGATGAGCTCCTCAGCTTGTCTCAGCACGGTGCACCTCTCGGGGTCGCTCAGGCGAAGATGATGTTCAGGACGATGACGAGCACCAGGGCGATCCCGGCCAGCAGCCCCGGTCGGCGGTACCAGCCGGCGTCCTCACCGGTGGTGGAGGCCTTGCGCGACTCGCGCGGGGTCAGCGAGTGCACCAGGCCCACCAGCTCGGAGTCGGGCTTGGGCCGGGTGAACATGGTGACCACGACGCTGACGAGGATGTCGACCACGAAGGCCGCTCCCGCGCCGACGAAGCTCGCGCCCTGCGCCGACAGGGCCAGTACTCCGGTCTCGGCGAGCAGGAACACGCCCACGGCGGCCAGGGTTCCCGCCGCCAGGCCGCTCCAACCGGCGTGGGGCGTCATCCGCTTCCAGTACATACCGAGGATGAACGTGGCGAACAGCGGCGCGTTGAAGAACGAGAACAGCTGCTGCAGGTAGTCCATCAGGTTGGAGTAGCCCGAGGCGATGAACGCCGTGCCCACGGCGCCGACGGTGGCGCCGACCGTGACCCACCGGCCCATGCCCAGGTAGTAGGAGTCGGGCCGGTTCTTGACGACGTAGGCCTGCCAGATGTCGTACGTGAACACGGTGTTGAACGAGCTGAGGTTGGCGGCCATACCGGCCATGAACGACGCGAGCAGACCGGCCAGGGCCACGCCCAGCAGACCGTTGGGCAGCACGTCGCGCATCAGCAGCAGGATCGCGTCGTTGTAGTCGACGCCGGGGTTCTCACCGGCCTTGAGCTGGACCATCTCCGAGACGCTCACGCCCGCGATCATCCCGGGGATGATGACGATGAACGGGATGAACAGCTTGGGGAAGGCGCCGATGATGGGGGTGCGCATCGCGGCCGACATGCTCTTGGAGGCCATGGCGCGCTGCACCTCGACGAAGTTCGTCGTCCAGTAGCCGAACGCGAGGACGAAGCCGAGGCCGAAGACGATGCCGAGGATGCTCAGGAAGCTGTCGCCGAAACCGGTCAGCGCGTTGCCCGGCCAGGCGGAGAGCTGTTCGGCGCCCTGCGGGGAGGCGGTGACCTCCTCCACCAGACCCGACCAGCCGCCGACCCGGTTCAGCCCCGCCAGGGTCAGCGGCAGCAGCGCCGCGACGATGACGAAGAACTGGAGCACCTCGTTGTAGATCGCCGCGGAGAGCCCGCCCAGCGCGGTGTAGCTGAGGACGATCGCGGCGGCGACCAGGAGCGACAGCCACAGGGGCCAGCCCAGCAGCGCGTCCACGATGGTCGCCAGCAGGAAGAGGTTGACGCCCGCGATCAGGATCTGGGCGACCGCGAAGCTGATCCCGTTGAGCAGGTGGGCGGCGGTGCCGAAGCGGCGGAGCATGAACTCGGGGACGCTGCGGACCTTGGAGCCGTAGTAGAACGGCATCATGACCAGGCCCAGGAACAGCATCGCCGGGACGGCGCCGATCCAGAAGTAGTGCATGGTCGGCATGCCGTAGTTGGCGCCGTTGGCCGACATGCCGATGATCTCGATGGCGCCGAGGTTGGCCGCGATGAAGGCCAGACCCGTCACCCAGGCGGGCAGGGAGCGCCCCGACAGGAAGAAGTCGAGGCTGTTGGAGACCGAACGCCGGGCGATGAAGCCGATGCCCAGCACGAACGCGAAGTACACCGCGAGCAGGGTGTAGTCGATGGCGTTGGCGTCCAGCCGCAGGGAGTCCTGTGCTAGCACGGTCACGTCGGCTGGTCCTCTCTCGACGCGGCGGCCCCTGCGTGGAAGGCCTGTTCACACCTTCGGACGTGGTGCGCCCGGGTCACCACCGGATCTCGGGCGACGAAGGACGCGGCGTCGCGAACCGGTACCCGTATCTGCACCTCAGGACGGGGTGCGCCCATGTTCTTACTCCGTTCACGCATGTGCACCGTGCACATGAGGACCATTCCCCACATTTTTCCACGGAACCAAACATTAACCATCAAGGTAAGCAACCATCTTGCACAAGCACCGGCGTGTCAAGGGTCTGGCGCCGCCCTGTTCGGGGTGGCACCCGCGGTCCCGCCGTGGGTCGCGGCACCGCGGGGAGCGGCGTCACGGGAGCCTTCTCCTCGGGCGCCGGGGGGGGCAAGGGGCGCCTGTGCACCTACCCCGCCGGAACGCGCCTATCGTGTGCTTCCGGGGCTGTTTCTCATGAAATGCCGCCGCCGGAAACGGCTCGGCGGCGCCGGGAACGCCGGAGGCGGACAGTGCGCGAAGGAGGGTTGACGCTGCGCGACCGCGACCTTACGATGCACGCACGGTGACGGAGCGCACCCGCCACCGCGCACGATGCCCGCCGCCCCCGTCCCACGGCACACGACCCCCGGTGCCGACACGGACTCCTGGCGGACCACCCCCGCACCCGGGCGGGCCGAGGGCGGACCGCGACGCGCGGCCCGTTCCGCGCCCGCACGACCCCCCGTTCCGTGGCCGCAGCGCGCCGCGCTCCCGCGACACTCGTTGTTAGCGCTAACAACACATGGGTGACACGCCCTCGCACGGCGACGCGGAACCCGTCTCCCCTGGTGCCGAGGCACTTCTCGGGCCGGGGCGCCCGCGGTCCGGGGCACTCCGCGACCCGGAACCCGGCGTCGCCGCGGCACCCACCCCCCAGAACCGAGCCCGAGGAGGCTCCCCATGACGGAACACCCGCACACCCTCTCCCGCCGCAGAATGCTGGGCTCCGCCCTGGCCGCGGGAGCGCTGGCCGCGACCACGACCGCCGCCGACGCGGTCGGCGCCCGGCCCGCGGCGGCCGCCGACTACCCCGGACCCGGCCATGTGACCGGCGACGTCCGGGTGCACGACCCGTCCTTCGTCAAGCGGCCCGGGGGCGGCTACCTGATCGCCCACACCGGCGACGACGTGGCCCTGAAGACCTCCGCCGACCGGACCGCCTTCCGCGACGCGGGTCCGGCCTTCCCCGGCGGCGCCCCGTGGACCGGCCCCTACACGGGCGGCGCGCGCAACCTGTGGGCCCCGCACCTGTCCCACGCCGACGGGCGGTACCGCCTCTACTACTCCGCCTCGACCTTCGGCTCCAACCGGTCCGCGATCTTCCTGGCCACCAGCACCAGCGGGGACTCGGGCACCTGGCGCGACGAGGGCCTGGTCATCGAGTCGTTCCCCTCCGACGACTTCAACGCCATCGACCCCCATCTGGAGGTGGACGGCCAGGGCCGCTGGTGGCTGGCGTTCGGCTCGTTCTGGTCGGGGATCAAGATGGTGCGCATCGACCCGGCGACCGGCAAGCGCGGCGACCGCGTCCTGCACTCGATCGCGGGCCGCGGCGGCGACGCCGTCGAGGCGCCGACCCTCTTCCAGCGCGACGGCTGGTACTACCTGTTCGTCTCCTTCGACCTGTGCTGCCGGGGAGCGGACAGCACCTACCGCATCATGGTCGGCCGCTCCACCAGCATCACCGGCCCCTATCGCGACCGCGCCGGAAGGGCCATGACCGCGGGCGGCGGCACCGAGGTCCTGTCCGGCCACGGCGGCGTGCACGGCCCCGGCCACCAGGACGTCTTCGCCGACACCGACCACGACATCCTCGCCTACCACTACTACGCCGACGACGGCACGGCGCTGCTGGGCGTCAACTGGCTCGGCTGGGACTCCGCCGGATGGCCGTACGTGCACTGACACCGGCCCTGGAACGCGGCGAGGGGTCCACCTGACGGTGGACCCCTCGCTGACCTGCTATTCCTCTGTC
>NZ_QPFC01000793.1:0-6543 GCF_003427465.1 Nocardiopsis sp. TNDT3
CGGCGGTCCGGACCCAGCGGGCCGACCCGCCGGGCCGTCCGGCGGCTCCCCGCGCAGACGCAGGCGTCTGGTGGTGATCGGCGCGGCCGCGGGCGCGGTCGTCCTGGTGGCCGCCGTGGGCGCGACGGTCCTGCTCAACGGCGGCCCGGAGATCCCGGAGAACACCGTCTCCGTCTACAACACCGATTTCACCACCGATCCCGGCTGGGTCAGCAGGACCTACGAGCACGAGGAGTCCGACGGCTACTGGGCCGAGCGCAGGGGCGCCCTGCTCCAGCTCGACCCCGAGGACAGCCCCAGCCGGGGCGAGGTCGTGTCGCTGGACCGCGAGGAGGTCCTGCCGGACGACGTCCTGGTGAGTACCACCGCGTACGTGGTCCAGGGCCCGGAACAGGCGACGTTCGGCGTGCGCTGCTGGGACAACGACGGCGAGGAGTACCGGAGCCAGTACGAAGGACTGCTGCGCTACGACGGCCAGCGCGCGGAGATCCGCCGGATGCACGAGGCCGAGGGCGACATCACCCTCGGCGAGACCACCGACGTCGCCGGATACACCCCCCAACCCCTCTTCGACGAGTCGGTGCGCGAGGAGTACGGCTACGAGGAGCGCGACCCCCTCGGGTTCGACCACGAGAACATCCCCACCAACACCGTCACCCTCTCCTGCTCCCTGCAGGAGGACGGGGACGGCAACGAGGTCATGGAGCTCTCCCTGTGGGTCAACGGCGAGCACGCCGTGACCGCGGTGGACGAGGAGCCCCTCCCCGACGACGCCGAGGCCGTGGAGGACCGCCGCAGGGTCGGCATCGTCACCCGCTCCGGACCGGGCAACGACTTCCTGGGCGTGCTGTACACCGCGTTCTCGGTCCACGAGATCCTCGAGGAGGACCAGTCGGCCAGCCCGCCGTGGCCGGTCCCGGCTCCGAGCTGACATGATGCCGGGAACCGACCCGGAAGGAGCAGTGGACCCATGCGTGCCATCGTGATCGAGGAGAACGGCGGGCCCGAGGTGCTGCGGCTGGCCGAGAGGGACGACCCGGCGCCCGGTCCCGGGGAGGTCCTGATCGACGTCGAGGCCCGCGGGGTCAACTTCATCGACATCTACCAGCGCAGCGGCCTGTACGACGTCCCGCTCCCCTACGTCCCGGGGATGGAGGGCGCGGGCGTGGTGGCCGCCGTCGGCGAGGGCGTCACCGACCTGTCCGTGGGGCAGCGGGTCGGCTGGGCGATGGCCCCCGGCGCGTACGCCGAACAGGCCGTGGTCAAGGCCTCGCTGGTCGTCCCCGTCCCCGACGCGGTCTCCGCCGAGCAGGCCGCCGCCCTGCTGCTCCAGGGCATGACCGCCCACTACCTGGTGCGCTCGGTGTACCCGGTGGCCGAGGGCGACACCGTGCTGGTGCACGCGGCCGCGGGCGGCACCGGCCTGCTGGTCACCCAGCTGGCCAAGGAGCGCGGCGCGCGCGTCATCGGCACCGTGTCCACCGAGGAGAAGGAGCGCATCGCCCGTGGGGCGGGCGCGGACGAGGTGGTGCGCTACACCGAGACCCCCGTGGCCGAGGCGGTGCGCGACCTCACCGGCGGCGAGGGGGTGGCCGCGGTCTACGACGGCGTCGGCCGGGACACCTTCGACGCCAGCCTGGCGTCGCTGCGCCCGCGCGGCGTGCTGGCGCTGTTCGGGCAGTCCTCGGGAGAGGTGGCCCCGGTGGACCCGCAGCGGCTCAACTCCGCCGGTTCGGTGTACCTGACCAGGCCCTCGCTGGCCTACTTCGTGGCCGACCGCGAGGAGCTGCTGGGCCGGGCCGGCGACCTGTTCGCGCTGGTGGGCGAGGGCCGTCTGGACGTGCGGATCGGCGGGCGCTACCCGCTGTCCGACGCGGGACGGGCCCAGAGCGACCTGGCCTCGCGCCGGACCACCGGCAAGCTCCTGCTGGTCTGAGCCGGACGGCCGCGCGCCGAGCACACGGCGGGCGGGGGAAGGTGTCACCTCTCCCCCGCCCTCACGGACGGACCGGTCATCCGGTCCTTCGCACGCGACCGTGCGCGCCCTGCCCCCGGCCCGCGCGGACGGACCCTAGTCAGTCCTCTTCGCGGGGCCCGGGCGGCCGGGAGCCGCCGAGGGCCGACCCGGCCCGCCGGACGTCGTCGCGGGCGTCGGCCACCGCGCGTTCGGCGGCCTCGGCCGCGTCCACGGCCGCCTGCGCCGAGGAGGACCGGGTGGGATCGGGCGCCGTGAGCTGCGCGGGTCCCCGGGGTTCGGCCCGCTCGTCCTCCTTCTCCGTGGAGGGAACCGTCGGGGCGTTGCCCGCGAAGGCGTGGCTGACGTTCTTGACCGCCTCGGTGAGTTCGCCGGGGATCACCCAGAAGGTGTTGCCGTCGCCCTCGGCCAGGGACGGCAGGGTCTCCAGGTACTTGTAGGCGAGCACCTTGGCGTCGGCGTTGTTGGCGTGCACCGCCTGGAACACGCGCTCGATCGCCTTGGCCTCGCCGTCGGCCCGCAGGATGGCCGCCTGCTGGTCGCCCTGGGCCTCCAGGATGGCCTGCTGGCGGGCGCCCTCCGCCTTGAGGATGCGCGACTGGCGCTCGCCCTCGGCGTGGAGGATGGCCGCGCGCTTGTCGCGGTCGGCCCGCATCTGCTTCTCCATCGCCTCCTTGATGGTGGGCGGCGGGTCGATGGCCTTGATCTCCACGCGGTTGACGCGGATGCCCCACTTGCCGGTGGTCTCGTCCAGGACCCCGCGCAGGCGGGTGTTGATCTCCTCGCGGGAGGTGAGGGTCTTCTCCAGGTCCATGGAGCCGATGACGTTGCGCAGCGTGGTGACGGTGAGCTGGTCGATGGCCTGGATGTAGTTGGCGACCTCGTAGGCCGCGGCCCTGGGATCGGTGACCTGGTAGTACAGCACGGTGTCGATGTTGACGACCAGGTTGTCCTCGGTGATCACGGGCTGCGGGCGCGAGGTGAACACCTGCTCGCGCAGGTCGAACTTGGAGTTGACGCGGTCCACGCCCGGGATGAGGAAGTTCAGACCCGGGTTCAGGGTGCGGATGTAGCGGCCGAAGCGCTCGATGTTGTACGCCCTGGCCTGTGGGACGATGCGGATCGCCGACAGGGCGACGGCCACGACGACGACCGCGAGGATGATGAGGGCGATGGTGGGTTCCATGTGCTGGCACCTGGCCTAGGTCGGGGACGTGGCTGTGTCGGGTTTCAGGGCAGTGCTTCGCGCGGGTAGACCACGGCTGTGGCCCCGTCGATCTCCATGACGTCGACGCGTGTGCCCACCGGGATGACGAGGTCCTCGTCGATGCAGCGCGCGGACCACTCCTCCCCGGAGAGCTTGATCCTGCCCCGGTCGGCGCCGACCTCCTGGAGGACGACCGCGGAGCGTCCGACGAGCGCCTGGGCGCCCGACCTGACGACGGGGCCGCCCCTGAGCTGGCGCCGCATGATCGGCCGCACGAGGTAGATCCCGGCCGCCGCGGTGGCGGTGAACCCGATGATCTGCGCGGCCACCGGAAGGCCGATGGCGCCGAGGAGGGCGGCGACCAGCGCCGCGACCGCCAGGAGGCCCAGTACGAACGTGAGGGTGAAGACCTCGACGACCCCCAGGCCCACGGCGAGGATGAGCCAGATCAACCAGGCGTCCATGTTCCTGCGGCCCTCCCGCTCATGTTCGGGTATTCCTTACGCTACCCACACGGACCCGGCGAAGCACGCGATCCGGCTCCAGTGTTCCCCTGCCGTGACACACGGACGCGGCCCCCGCCGGCACCCGCTCGGGGCCACCGCGGGCCGCGTCCGCTCCGCCCGTCCTACCGTCCGCCGGAGAACTGGTAGACGAGCTGGTACGTGGGCCGGTTCTGCCACGCGATGGGCCACATGTTGATGCCGCCGACCGCCTGGTGGATCACCGTGTCCGCGCACAGCTGGTCGCCCGGGTCGCAGTGCTCGTCGCCGGGGTAGACCTCCGCCGCGGGGGTGTCCGCGGCCTGGGCCAGGGTGTCCAGCAGCACCGTACGGCAGGCGTCGGGGTCGCCGCCACCGCAGTAGGCCTCGCCCAGTCCGCCCTCCACCTCCTGGCCGAGCACCGTGCGCAGGTCCTTGTCCACGTAGGACCACCAGCCGTACTGGAACGCCGATCCCCGGTGGGGCTGCGCCTGGTTGACGCTTCCGGGTTCGCCTCCCCCGATGGAGCCCGAGGGCGACTCGTCGGTCTGCACGGCCCTGGTGAGCTGGGTGTAGAGGTCCTCGCCCAGGCCCGGTTCGAACTGGGCCCGGACCAGCAGCGGCCACCAGGCGTCCAGCGTGCGGATGGCGTCGGCGTGGGAGTAGTACCCGGCGTCGCGGAAGGGCTCGCGGCGCAGGGATCCGGACTCGTGCCAGAGCCGCAGCTCCTCCACGACCGCGGCCAGTTCGGGGTCGTCCACGGCCTCGGCGCCGATCACCTCCAGCAGGAGCGGGAGGACCTCCTGGGCGCGCAGGTCGGCGACCCCGGCCTCCATCATCACCCGGGTCAGGCTGGCGGTGGTGAACTCGTGCCCGTCGGCGACCAGCGCGGAGACGCGGCCGTCGATGAGGTCGCCGCGGTGCACCGGTCCGGTGGCCCAGCCCGAGGTGTAGCCCTGGGCGGGCTTGTTGTTCCAGTTGACGATGTAGTCGGGGTTGATCGCCTGCGGGTGGTCCTCCTGCGGGTGGTAGTCGGCGCCGTTGGTGGCGGGGTCCCAGCCGGACCAGCCCGCGTCGGAGTAGGCGTCCACGGGCAGGTTGGGGTTGGTGCCCTCGGTCCGGACCGGGTTGGCCCCGGAGTTGACGAAGGCGATGTCCTCGTCGTCGACGTAGTGCCAGTTGAAGGCGTAGCCGATGTCCTCGGCCGCGTCCGTGAAGGTCTGCGCCGAGGTGATCTCGCCGGGGTCGTTGAAGCGCTGGAAGCCGATGATGGAGTCGACCTCGCGCATGTAGGTGGAGCGCCGCGTCGTGAACGCGACGGGCTCGCCGTCCACGGTCGCGAAGGAGTGCACCAGGCCGAACTCCGAACGCAGGGAGGTCAGCGTGTAGCCGCCCGCCGGCGTGCCGTCGGCGACGGTGGGCGACCACTCGTTGGTGACGCTCAGCTCCTCGAAGGGCACGCAGTCCCCGGCGGTGTCCACGTAGGCGCGCGACCCGGTGGTGGGCGCGGACCCGTCGGTCTCGCACAGTTCGACGGCGAAGGTGTCGGTGACGTCCTGGCCCGCCGAGGTGGCGCTCCAGGCGTAGTCGACGCCGCGCCCCATCTGGACGTAGAAGCTCACGCCCGCGAAGGACGCGCCGCGCGCGCTGACACCCGGCCCCTGGAGTTCCTGGAGCATGAGCAGCTGCGGGGAGAAGTAGCCGGTCTGGGGGCCCATCACCGCGACGGGGTTGCCGCTCGCGGTGTGCTCGCCCGAGACGAGCAGGGCGTTGGACATGCCGCGGGGGTCGGTGAAGCCCTCGGGCAGGACGCCGTCGTTGAACACGCCCTCCACCGCGGACAGGTCCCCGTCCTCGACCATCCGTTCCAGCTCGTCGCGCTGCTCCTCGGGCAGGTCCTCGACGGCGGGCGCCTCGGCTCCCTCCCCGGGCTCCTCCACCGTGCTCGCCAGGGGGGCGGGCTGCTCGGCGGTCTCGCCGCTGAGCGCGGAACCGTGCTCGTCGTGGACGATGTCGTAGGGCTCCACGGAGCCGGGGTCGGGCACGGCCTCGCCGACCGGGTTCTCGGGGGTGCCGCCGTAGGGGAACTCGCCCCCGACGCTGACCACGGCCTCGGGGTCGTTCTCCATCCGCCAGGCGCGGTAGAGCTCGGCGCCCTCCTCGGCTCCGTAGCGGTCCCGGAAGTTGGCGAGCACGACGGCCGCCTGGACCTCGCCGCCGCCACCGCCGCCGAAGATGCCGCCCACCATGGCGGCGATGCCGACGACGTCGGTCGGGGTGAAGGGCTCGATCTCCCCGGCGTTGGTGATGGCGTCCTTGTGCCCGGTCAGGACGTACTCGCCGGGGAAGTCGCGGTTGTCGTCGGCCTCCTCGATGTAGGCGTTGACGCCCTCCAGGTAGGCGTCGACGTCGGCGAGGGCCTGTTCACCGCGCTCTCCGCCGGCCGCGACCCGGTCGATCTGCGCCTGCTTGTCCTCCTCGGTGTAGGGGGCGCTGCGCCACAGGTCCTGTTCCAGCCCGCGGTTGCCCTCGGCGCCTCCGGCGAAGGAGGTGAGTTCGCCGCGGCCGACCCGGCGCAGCACGTCCATGAGGAAGAGGCGGTCCTCGGCCGCGGCGTACCCGGCGCCGAACATGGTGCCCTCGCGGGTGGTGCCCTCGACGTGCGGGATGCCGTGGTCGGCGTCGCGGGTGATGGTGACGTCGTCGCGCGGCTGGTACCGGCGCCCCACGTCGTCGGGGTCGACCCCGAAGCCGGCGTCGAGGAAGAAGTCGTCCAGGCCCTCCTCGGTGAGGCCGTCGTAGTGGTGGACGAGGTTGTCGTACATGTCCAGCTGGCTGGAGGAGTGCCGCGGCCGGGTGCCGAAGACCTGGTGGCCGAG
>NZ_QPFC01000794.1:0-8179 GCF_003427465.1 Nocardiopsis sp. TNDT3
GGGCGGCCGGGGCGGGTCTCGAGGTAGGCGGCGTACTCGGGGCCGAACGCCTGCCGGGTCACGGCGTCGAGCTTTGCGTCCTGGTCCGGAAGGGAGTCGGCGGCTGCCTTCAAAACCTTGTTCTCGTCCGCCGGGTTGGTGGTCGGCGGGCCGAACATCTTGGCGGCCACGACGTGCCGGTCGGGGTCCACGTGCTCGATCGCGGCGTAGACCGCACCGGACTTGGACTTGCGCCACCGCGAGGGGTCGCATCCGGCGTCGGTGACGTAGTCCGGAAGGACGAAGGTCGCGTCCGCGTGGTCGCGGACTCCGAAGCAGAGCCCGTCACCGAGGTTGGCGCGGGTGTCGGTGTCGAGGTTGCCCCACGTGGCCCGCTGGAGGCTCAGCTCCAGGTGGATGCCGACCGACCGGGCGACCCGGGCCACCTCCACGATCTCGTCGAAGTCGACCACCTCAGCGGCTTCCTCCACGAGGATGTGCAGGAAGGTCAGCCCGCACCCGGGCACCCACTGGGCGTGCCCGGCGTCCGCGAGGTGGTTGGCGCGGGCCTTGATCGCGCGCTTGACCGCGGCGAGCTGCTTACGGGCGTCGGCCTTGGTGTAGGCGGGCCAGCCGATCGCGCCCTCGATCGGACCGAGGGTCTGGCGTCCCTTGGCCAGGTCGATGGCCAGGGTGAAGGTGTCGCGGCGCGCCGCGATCTGCACCATCTTGACCTTGCCGTACACCGACTTCCCGGCCCCGGCCATGCCCACGGTCAGGCTGTGGCGGTTGGTGACCTGGTCCTCGAAGGGCTCGCCGTCCTCGTAGGTCCCCAGGTGCAGCGGATAGTCCGCGATCGAGGCCCCGACGTGCGCCGGGTTCAGCCCCGGCCACGGGATCAGGCGACCCATGACGTCCTGCTTGGTGATCACCAGCTCCGCGCGGTCGGCCCGGCCCTGGTCCTCGATCACCCGAATCGCACCCGGCGCGACCCCGTAGGCGGACGCCAGCTCCTTCGCGCGGTTCTGCAAGGACTCGGCGGTCTCGCCGTTCTCCAGGGTCAGCTCGTGGCGCTGCTGCATCTCGGTGTCGCTGAGCAGGCGCGCCCTGAGGTTGCGCAAGTCGAGCTTGGCCGCGACCTCCTCGAAGGTCGCCAGGATCCGGCCGGCGCCCTTCTTCGGCGCGGCCTCCCCGGCCCCCTGCGAGCGGGCCCACAGGTGCACGTTCGCGATCGCGGCCCCGGCCGCCCCGCCGATCAGGAGCACGTCCATGAGCGGACGTCCGGGGCCGAACGCGGTGGCCAGCGCCAGCCAGGCGGCGGCCCCGCCGGTCATGGCGGTGGAGATGTGGTGCGCGTACCAGGTGCGCGCCCCGGTCAGGCGGTGCGCTGCGTAGGTGACCACCCCGCCCGCGGCCGCGATGGCGGCGGCCGCCAGGCCGGTGCCCCACCCGAGGTCAACCCACATCCAGTGCGTGAGGAAGCCCGCCGGGATCAGAGCGGGCGCGGCGACCCAGGGGCGAATGTAGTCGCCCCAGGCCGGGCGGGCCGGGCGCTTCTTGTCGGTGTCCTCGTCCCGCCCTCGGTACACCAGCTCGGTGCGAGCCATCTCTCTTCCTTTCGCGTGCGGGCGGGGGCCGCTCAGTGCGGCCCCCGCGATTGAGTTCGGTTAGGCGGACAGGTCGAGCGTCTTGCGCCGGGGGCGCTTCTTGACCAGGTACTCAAAGTGCTTGCGCAGGCTGCCCCAGGTGCGGACGGCCTCCACACCCACGACCCGCTGACCCTCAGCGGCGCGGCGCAGGTGCCGGGCGACCGAGCGGGCCTTGCGCTTCATCGCCAGACGCGAGACCCCGGACCCGGGCGGCATCTCCTTGAGCGCCGCTTCCAGCTCCTGAGCGGAGAAGTCCAGCTCCACTGCCAGGGCGCGGCTCAGCTTGCGGACGGTCTCGGTGTACTTGCGGATGTCGGATCCGGTCTCGAACTGGATGGACTCCAGGTCGTTCATGATCCGCTTGAGCTCGGAGCGCTCGGTGGGAGCGGCCTCAGCCATGGATGTGGGTCTCCTCGTTCGTGGTTGGGCGGTTGATGACGACGGCGATGACGCCCCGGCCGGGGCCGTAGCGGCGCACCCGGGTGCGGTCCAGGTGCTCGCGCCAGCCCCGGCCCAGCCAGCCCAGGGCCTGCCCCAGGGACCGGTGCAGCGGGCGAATGTCCAGGCACGCGGAGATCAACGAGTCCGCGTGCAACAGCAGGTGGTCGCAGAAGGCGAGACCCGCCGCGAGGCGGGTGCGCCAGTCAGT
The DNA here is from genome assembly GCF_003427465.1 of Nocardiopsis sp. TNDT3. Taxonomy (NCBI): domain Bacteria; kingdom Bacillati; phylum Actinomycetota; class Actinomycetes; order Streptosporangiales; family Nocardiopsidaceae; genus Nocardiopsis; species Nocardiopsis sp. TNDT3. The sequence continues at coordinate 2,278 of NZ_QPFC01000794.1, forward strand.
GCGGCGGTTCACCGGTCCTCTTCCTGCTCCGCCAGGTCGTCGCACAGCGCACCGGCGGCGTAGAGCTCCACGGCGTCGAGCGCGAGGCTGAGCGAGCCGACGACCCCGACCACCAGGGGCCAGGCCAGTGCGCCGCGGTGGATCATCCAGGTGGCCACCACCAGGCAGGCCGCGAGCAGCACTACGCGGAAGGTCAGGTCGATCGGGTTCATGTGGCGGGTGCCGTGGGCGACCCGGGCCAGCAGGACGGGCAGACGGAACTGGATCAACAGGCGGGGGTGGTTCATGCGATCTCCTCGAAGCCGGGCAACACGAGCTGGTCAGCGCAGACGGGGCACCGGTCGTGCGACTGCATCCGGTGCTTCTTGGGGTCGCGGCACCGCTCGCTCACGGGCGGGGCCACGTCGATGAGGTGACGGGCTTTGTCCGACTCCGCGAGCCGCTTGGTGTAGTGCTCGTCGAACTCCTCGCCGCACGGGCAGGACACGGCGTAGCACCACGCCTCTCCCTGGCTGGTCTCCTCGCGCCAGCGGCGCACCTTCGGGCGGTGCTTGACGGGCTTCACGACGCACCCCCCACCGGGCGGTACTTCCTGACTGTCTTGGCGTCCATCCCGAGGTCCCGTGCGGCCGTCTTCACGGGCGCGTGGGGGTGGGTGGCGTAGTAGTCGCGGACCCGCTGGGACGCGTCCGCCGAACGCTGTCGGGCGGCGGACGCCAGCGGGACCGGAGCGCTCCCGGGGGCGTCGCCATCCTCCTCGGTGGCGGGGTGGATATCGCCGGTCGCGCCGTCGTCCCCCCGGGGGATGACGAGGGTGGACGACGTGCCGTCCGCCCGGTGGTCCTGGTCGCGGAGGTAGTCGTCGACCTCTTCCGCCAGCTCTTCCCCGACCACCTCCAGGGCGTCGCGGTCGCGGTCGGCGAGGCGCGGGAGCGGCGCCGGAGCGGCCCGGCGCTCCTTCTCCTCCTGGTCCTCGGCGACCTCGGTCACCGTGGTGCGGCCGTCGATCCGCGCGATCAGGCCCTCGATCGCGGCGGCCGACGTGGTGGCCACCAGGTAGGCCATCGCGGAGAACGCGGCCGCTCCCAGGGAGGCCACGGCCCCGACCGGGCCGGACCCGATCGTGGACCCGACGATGGAGATCAGCAGCGGCACCGCGATCAGCGCCACTAGGGCGGTGCGGGCGCGGCCTTCAGGGAACGCTCTGGCAGCGGCGAGCTTCCCGGCCCAGATGATCGCGGCCGTGGACATGCCGGTCAGCGCGACCTCCGCGAGGTAGCCGATGCCGTCCGGCGCGGTCGTGTAGTGCTCGGTGACGGCGGCCTCCAGGCCCATCGCGGATCCGATCGAGAGCAGGACCGAGGCACCCAGGCACAGCCGCGAGAACCGAGTCCGGGATCGCACGAGATCGAGGACCGTGTAGGCCGGGTCGGTCGCGGCGCGGGCGGCGTCCACTGCGGCGGCGGCCCGGACGGCCTCCTCAGCGCGGCGGTCGGTCTCGCGGACAGAGCGCAGCTCCCGGCGGTGCTCCATCTCCAGGCCGGTCGACAGCCGCTCCGACAGGAGCCGGTCGGCCTGTCCGCGCGTGGTCGGGTTGAGGCGAGGGTCGGCCAACAGCTTCTGGTCCGCCACGGACTGGAGGGCCTTGGCGTCCTGCACTCGGGCCTTGAGGTCGGCCACCACGTCGGCGGCCTCGTTCTTCTTGCGCAGGTTCACGAGGTGGCTCCCATCCAGACGAGACCGGCCCCGATCACGAGGGCAGCGGCGATGAGCAGGTCGACAGCGAGGCGGATCCGGCGGAACTTCTTGGTGGCGACCCCCGCGAGGTTGATCAGGCGGTCACGAGTGGTCTCGGGCTTCCAGCCCTCGGGGTCGGCGGTGATCCGGGCGAACGGAGCGCCAGAGATGCGGGGGCGGACCACGGCCAGCAGCACCACCAGGGCGAGCACGAGCAGCAGCGCTCCGGCCCGGGTGAACCAGTGCGCGGCACTGTCGCCGGTCAGCAGCGGTCCGGCCGAGAGCACGGCCAGCGAGGCACCCCCGAGCGCGGTCAGCATGGACGCCTTGGCGTCCGCGCGGGCCAGCTCGGCGCGGGTCTCGTCGATGTAGGCGGTCAGCGGGACGCGGTCCTCAGCCACGACGGGCCCCCTTACCGGTCAGCTTGCGCAGGGTTTCCAGGTCCGCGCGGCGCTCCACGATCGGAACGCCGATCATCAGCCAGACCAGCGCGCCGGTCAGAAGCAAGGCGAACAGCGAGATCAGCTCAGCCACGACGGAGGTTCCCCTTTCGGCGGTGCGTGACCTGGGCGAGTACCAGGCGGGTGCGGCCCCAACGACGAAGCGTGCGGCGGACCTTGCGGTAAGCGGCGCGGAGCCGGAGAAGGCCCAGCACGAGCACCAGGACCACGACGGCGGTCGCGATGACCGCGGGCAGCATCTCGGGGGTCACACGAACCACCCCGTGACGGCGAACTCGTCGGCGGCCTCCGTCAGGAGGTCGTCCAGGATGTCGGCGGCGGCCGCCCGGCGGGCCGCCAGCTCCTCGGTGGTCTCGCCCGACAGGGCCGGGGCGAACAGGTCGGGGTCGGTGGTGTGGTCGATGACGTGTGCCAGGGCGGCCACGTCCAGGACGTTGGGGGTGTCGGCCCGCTCGCGGGGCGGCATCATGGTGGTGCGCATCTGCAGGACTCCCGTTGTGTGGGTGTGCCAGAGCCCCGCCCGGGTCGCATCCGGTGCGGGGCTCCCTGTTTCGTGACGTGCGGTTTGTTCGTGTGTGGACCCGGGTGGTCCCTGCCGTGTCCCTCTCCCGTGTTGTGCCGGGGAGTGGCAGGACAGGCACCCCAGGGATGCAGGGTGTTGCTCGGCCATTCCGTACCGCCTGGTGAGGCAGAGCACCGTGGTGCCGTGGCCGTTGCCCGTCGTCGTCCCTTGGAAGCTCGGGATGGAGTCGGGGCAAGCTCACTGTTGAGTTTGGAGAGCCCTCGATCACCAGGCCGAGAGCTGTCGCCGAACCGCAAACCCTGGACCGACATGATTGCTGTCCTAGGACTGCGGGCAACTACGACTAAGATGCACCACAGTCCTAGGACTGTCAACAGTCCTAAGACTGTGGTTTTCTGGAGAGGTAGAGAGGAGCCCTACATGGCGCCGAAGTGGCGAGATCTGGCCGATCGACTGGCGGATCGCATCAAGAGCGGCGAGTACAGGCCTGGCGATCAGTTGCCGCATATACGCGAGCTCGTTGACGCGGGGGAAGGCTCCAAAGCGACCGTGCACGCCGCATACAAGGCGTTGGAGGCCGAGGGTTTGGTCACTTCGTCCCGTGGCCATGGGACGGTGGTCCGGCCGCGGCTTCCGCTCAAGCGCATCGGAGTCGAGCGGTACGACAAGGCCAAGTGGCGCGATGGCGATGAGGTGGCCTTCATCGCTGACCGTGTGGCTTCGGATCGGGCCTACCGCCGCAACGAGCAGACCCAGACCGTCGAACTGGTTAAAGCGCCCCCGGCTATCGCGGAGGCTCTCGGCGTGCCAGCCGGTTCCGAGGTCTATGCCCGGGCGCGCCTAGTCAAGGAAGGCAGTCAGCCGACACATACTCTGACCAGTTACTACCGGCCTGAGCATGTGGAGGGGACACGTCTGGTCGACCCGGCTCCGGGCCCTGCTGGTCGCGGTGGTGGCTTCCGCGTGTTGTACGAGGCTGGTTACGAGATTGACCACATGCGGGAAGAACTGTTCGCACGGGTCCCGACCCAGGACGAAGCTAAAGAGCTCTTGCTGCTGCCCGGTGAGCATGTGGTGGAGCTTCACAGGACCACGTTCACGGCGGACGGCACCGTGGTGGAGTTCGCGATCGGGGTGCACGCAGCATCGCGTTTCGCGTGGGTCTACGACTTCAAGGTCCCCGACTCGGCGAGTGACAGAAAGGATGAGCTGTGATCTCGAAGCAGGCCTGGTCGGACGCCGAATGCCTCTGGAGCTTCCACCGCATGCACCACGAGCTTCGACCGTGCTCGGTGGCCATTGGGCTCGGTAGTCACGACTTGGGGGTGGCCGATACGACCGTCGAGCTCTACCACCGGGGAATGATCCCGCTGATCGTCTTCACCGGCTCCACAAGCCCTACGACAGAGCACCGGATGCCACTTGGTGAGGCGGTTCATTACCGGAATCGGGCATTGGAACTGGGAGTGCCCGACTCAGCTGTGTTGGTGGAGCCGAACGCACGCAACACGGGCGAGAACATCTGTTTCTCTCGCGCAGTCATCGAGAGCGCAGGCGTTGAGGTCGACTCGATCCTCCTGGTCAGCAAGCCCTACGAGGAGCGGCGCGCGTGGGCGACGGCACGCAAGTTCTGGCCCGATGTTGAGGTCATCAGTGCGTCTGACCCTGTGGCTTTCGAGGACTACGTTGATGGCATCGGGGACGCACACCTGGTCATTGACATGCTTGTTGGGACTCTTCAGCGGATTCTGATCTATCCGGACCAGGGTTTCCTCATCAAGCAGACGGTGCCGTCGGAGGTGGTGGAGGCGTACGACCGCCTGTGCCGAGAAGGCTTTACGAGCCGACTCATGCCGAACGGTGCAGCGCGAGGAACGGGTTAGATCTTTGGCCGTACATATTCATTTTTAGGGCCCGAGCCGGTTGGTTCGGGCCCTAAACCTTGCCCGCGCTGCGGCCCTTCTCTTTTGACTGCATAGCTAGCCATTGGGGGCATCCCCGCGTGCGCGGGGAGCAGTCGAAAAGGGCGTTGTGTCCCTCGGCGGTGTAGGGACCATCCCCGCGTGCGCGGGGAGCAGCATTTCCGCCCTCCAGGCAATCCTGGACGTGGAGGGACCATCCCCGCGTGCGCGGGGGGCAGTGCAAGCCCTGCAGCGACGACACCAGGGCGGCGGGACCATCCCCGCGTGCGCGGGGAGCAGGACACCGTGACCTCCACCCACGCCGAAGGACGGGGACCATCCCCGCGTGCGCGGGGAGCAGTCCTCCAGGGAGTCGGCGTACATGCCGGGCCAGGGACCATCCCCGCGTGCGCGGGGAGCAGCACCCCCTTCGCGACGCCCTGTGTGGCCGCTGGGGACCATCCCCGCGTGCGCGGGGAGCAGGATCCGCCCTCATAGGAGATCCCCGCCTCCCCGGGACCATCCCCGCGTGCGCGGGGAGCAGGGCGCAGTCGGTTGCGCGAGCTCCTGGAGGAAGGGACCATCCCCGCGTGCGCGGGGAGCAGGCGTCGAACTGGCCTTCGCCGAGATCAGCGTCGGGACCATCCCCGCGTGCGCGGGGAGCAGATCAGGCGCTCCTCCGCGCGGATCGCGACCCGGGGACCATCCCCGCGTGCGCGGGGAGCAGCGCCACGAAGAGGCCGCCGTGTGGCTCGGAGGGGGACCATCCCCGCGTGCGCGGGGAGCAGCTTTTGGGGAGAGTGGAGCCACAAGGGCGGAGGGGACCATCCCCGCGTGCGCGGGGAGCAGCCGCCCCGACTCCAGCCCCGCAGGCGCCGACCGGGACCATCCCCGCGTGCGCGGGGAGCAGCAGGACGCCCGGGAGTCCGCCGAGACGCACCCGGGACCATCCCCGCGTGCGCGGGGAGCAGCCCGAAGCCCACCGCGCCGCCCTGGCCCAGTGGGGACCATCCCCGCGTGCGCGGGGAGCAGGGGCTGGCCCCCACCACGATCACCGACCAGGCGGGACCATCCCCGCGTGCGCGGGGAGCAGCTGGACGCTCTGGGTCTCGATGACCTCGATGAGGGACCATCCCCGCGTGCGCGGGGAGCAGGGCCGATCTCCAGGGCTTTTGCGTCGGCGTGCTGGACCATCCCCGCGTGCGCGGGGAGCAGGGCAAACACCCTGCTGACCCGGACGGACCTCTGGGACCATCCCCGCGTGCGCGGGGAGCAGACTC
>NZ_QPFC01000795.1:0-10393 GCF_003427465.1 Nocardiopsis sp. TNDT3
GGCCGCCCCATGGCGGCCGCTCCCGTGAACGGTCATCCGCGCGATGGCGGGGACGTCCATGACGCTGACGCGGTCCTCGCCCCAGCCCGGATAGAACGTGATGCCGCCGATGGGCGACCACGCCTGGGTGAGCACTCCGTGGGCGGCGTCGGCCCGCTGGACGTCGGGCTGGGTGAAGTAGGGGTGCAGCTCGCTCTGGTTGAGGGCGGGCACGACGTCGGTCTGGTCGATCAGGCGCTCCAGGTGCTCGGGGGCGAAGTTGCTGACGCCGATCGCGGGTTCGGCCGCGAGGAGTCCTCCGTCGCGCTCGTCTCCGGGAACCGGGACAGGCTCGGTCGGCTCGCCACCGCCGACCACGCGGCGGAGACCCGACCCCGTACGGGCGGCCACCGGTACCACCGAGGGCCGGAACCGCCCACGGGCCTCGGGCGACACCGCGCCCGGACCGGGGAGCGCGACCCGGTCTGCTGGGCGTGCTCCCCGGCCGCGGGAGCTGAGGCTTTCCGGAGCGCCGCGCGCCGGAGCGCGGGCTCAGTTGCCGGTCCCGCGCATCGGCGTATCCGAAACCCGCCTTGCGGCGTTCCGGATGTCCGCCCCCGGGGCTGGGCGTACCACCACGAACCCCCACAGGACGACGGTGTTCGCGCCATTCCACCACGGAGTCGACCGCGGGACGGGGACGATGGGTGGTGTCGTTCCCGCCTCTTGTCCACGAAGGAGCACAGCACATGAGCGGTACCGTCCTGGACGTCACCGACGCTGACTTCGAAGCGAAGGTCGTCCGAGCACAGGGACCCGTCCTGGCGGTCTTCCGGGCCGAGTGGAGCGCTGTGTGCAGGGCGCTGGACCCGGTCCTGGCCGAGGCCGCCAAGGAGTACGCGGACCGGGTGACCATCGCCCGGCTCGACATCGACCGGAGCCCTCAGACGCCTCCCGTGTACGACATCACGGCGATACCCACCCTGCACGTCTTCAAGGACGGAAACATCGTCGCCACCCGGATCGGGCCCTCCTCCAAGAACAACGTCGTCGAGCTGATCACCCCGCACCTGTGACCACCGGTCCGGCCCGGACCAGGGCCGGGACACGGATCCCGCACCCGTAAGGGCGCGGGACCCGGCGGCGCGCCGACCCGCCCGCCGGGTTCCCGCGTTCCTCGAACCCGCACGCCTTCCGCGTACGGCCGGGTCAGGTCTGGAAGGGCGGGGGGTTGGTCCCGCGCAGGCGGTAGTCGGGGCGGGGCCGTTCCAACCGGATCGACTCCAGCACGGTGTAGGCGTGGTACTTGGTCTGGGTGGTGGCGCCCGCCAGGCGCTCCCACCACAGCTGCCCGTTGCTGGTCCGCTTCTCCAGGACGTGCCGGGTGGTGTGGTTCGCCATGGAGTTGATCCAGTTCTCCGTGCCGACGAAGACCCTGTCCTGGCCTGCGCCGGCCAGGATGCCGACCAGCGCGTCGGAGCCGCTGAACCGATCGACCGCCGCGGTGGCCCCTTCGAGCACGTCGGCGAAGTACTCCACGCACAGCTCCACCTGCTCACGGGTGCCGTAGTGCATGTGGTGCCCGCCGACGAAGAAGTCGAAGTCGTACTCCAGGATCTGGGAGTGCGCCTCGTACCAGCCGGAGATGTTCTGCGAGGCGTCGCAGTGCATGAACGTCACGGAGCCCGGGCTCAGGATGTCCACGGCGGTGAGCACCTTCTGCCGGGGGGCGTAGACGAAGATGTTCCCCGGGCAGTGGTTCTCGCCCTTGTAGGACAGGTGCAGCTCCACGCCGCCCACGTCCAGGACGTGGTCGTTCTCGAACGTGAGCGTCGGCACCGGGCGCTTGGGGTCGGGGAACCGCTCCAGGAGCTCCTTGGTGATGCGGTGGGCGACGATCTCGACGTCGGGGCCGTACACGGAGGCGGCGCCGATGTGGTCGGCGTGCCAGTGGCTGTAGACCACGTGGGTCACCGGCTGGTCGGTGACCTCCTCGATCGCCGCCAGCATGTTCTCGCCCAGCGTCGGCGGTGCGTCGATGGCGACCACGCCCTCGCCGCTCACCACGAACGCGGCGTCGTAACCGGCGCTGGTGACCCAGTAGAAGCCGTCGCGCAGTTCCTCCACGTGGTAGCCGTACTTCTGGAAGCGCTCACTCCGCAGGTACGGGGGGTAGTAGCCCTCGGGGTCGGAGGGGTCGTCCTCCCCGGCCCGGGGGAAGCCGTAGTGGTCGATCCCGTAGAAGTCCGGGGCGTCGTCGGCGGTGATGGTTCTCTGACTGCTGGAGCACATCGGTGAAACACCTTTCCTCGTTCTCGGCTCTCGTGGAACGTGCGGCCCTCGGCGAGGCGCACGTCCGTACGGCCGCGTTATTCCGGTGGCGTGAACCGCAGGACCGCCTTGGTGAGCCGGCCCGAGCCCGCGTCGTCGAACGCGGTGTTGATGTCGGTGAAGTCGTAGAAGGACAGCAGCCGGTCGATCGGGAACTGGCCCGCCCGGTAGAGTTCGGCGAGTTCGTTGACCAGCAGCGGTGAGACGGCGTCGCCCTGGATGATGCCTTGCAGGGACTGGCCCATCGTGAGGCGGCCCGCGTCGACCACCGCGCCCCCGCCCTCGTGGAAGGCCACGAAGCCGAACCTCCCCATGGGCGCCAACGCGCCGACACCCGCGTCGAGGTTCTCCGCTCGGCCGCTCGTGTCCAGGACGTACTCCATGCCGCGCTCCTCGACCGCGCGGAGCGCGGCCGCCAGGTCCCCGACCATCCGTGGGTCGATGGTGTGGGTCGCTCCCAGTTCGCGTGCCAGTCCGAGCCGGTCGGCGTCGACGTCGACGGCCACGATGGTGGCCGCGCCCGCCACGCGCGCCGCCATGACCGCCGCCAGGCCCACTGCGCCCACGCCGAACACGGCGAGGGACGCGCCCACCGGAACGGCGAGGGCCTTGAGCACGGCTCCGGCGCCCGTCTGCAGACCGCAGCCCAGCGGGGCCATGACCTCCAGGGGCAGGTCGGCGGGCACCCTGATGGTGTTGCGCTGGTGGGTGAGGGCGTAGGTGGAGAAGGAGGACTGCCCGAAGAAGTGGCCGCGGGGTTCGCGGTCGTTCCCGGGGCCGCCGACGGCGTGCAGCCCGTTCGACCCGTCCAGGCGGGCACCCGCGAAGTTCGCCGCCCAGACGTCGTCGCAGTAGGCGGCGTGCCCGGAGACGCACGGCTTGCAGCGTCCGCACGAGTGGTAGGACAGCACGACGTGGTCGCCGGGCGCGACGGAGGTGACGGCGCTTCCCGTGCGCTCGACGACCCCCGCGCCCTCGTGCCCCAGCACCACCGGCAGCGGTGTCGCCATCCGCTGGGCCCGCACGTGGGCGTCGGTCGCGCATATCCCGGTCGCGACCATCCGGACCAGGATCTCGTCCGCCCGGGGTTCCTCGACCTCGACGTCGCGGAACTCGAACGGCCCGTCCCGCTTCTCGATCACGGCGGCCCGCGCGGGTGTGGTCGTACGGAGCGGCCCCCTCACAGGGCCCCGCCGACGCCGAAGCGACCGAGGACAGCATTCATCAACGACTCCCGTAATCGGTGTGGTCCGGGCCGAAGGGCCCCGAGCGGGACTGAACCTACGGCAGCCGTTCGGGTCCGCGAATCGGTCGCCGTATCGGTCACGGCCCGCGCCTTCGGACCGGTCACCGCCGCAGGTGCTGCCGGAGGCCGGTACGCGCGGCCCGTTCCACCTGGGCGACCAGTCGGCTGTTGTGGACGGCGTGCTCGAATCCCGGTGTGTCGTACGTCCCGTTCCCGATGTCGCGGGCAAGTGAGGCGTACACCTCTCCCACGTTGACGGAGGCGCCCGCCCAGACCTGCGCGGCGGCCGGTCCGGTGCCGGTGGCGACGGGGGCGTCGGGCGCCTCGAACTCCACGTTCGAGGTCAGCGCGAGGTCGCCGACCTGGACACCCGCGGGGTGGTCGCCGGTCAGCGCCAGCCAGCCGTCCGTTCCGCGGACCTCCAAGCCGAAACGGGCGTCCGCCGCGGGTACGCCCGCTAGAACCTGCACTCCCACCGGTGCCCCCGAGGCGGTTTTGACGACGGCGTCGAGGTGGTCCGGTGTCTCCCGGGCCGATAGTTCGCCGGTGTCGGTCAGCCGTACCCGCGGCCACAGGAGTTCGGTGCGCGCGTCGATCTCGGTGACGCGTCCGAGGACCGCCTCGACCACGTCGAGCACGTGGCCCACCGCGACGGTCAGGAAACCGGCTCCGGCCGCCGCCTTGTCGAAGTAGGCGTAGGCGCTCACCGACTCCGGGCCGTTGCCGAACGTCGTCGCGGTGACCCGTGCCGAGAGCGGTCGCCCCAGTCGGCCCTGCGCCACGATCTGCGCGGCGCGGCGCACCGAGGGATTGTGCCGCCCCTGCAGGCCGATCGCCGTGTGCAGCCGACCCGCCGCCGCGGCCATCTCCTCGGTCTGGGCGACGGTCGCGCCCAGGGGGGACTCCGAGTACACGGCCTTGCCCGCCGCGAGTGCCGCCAGCACGAGTTCGCGGTGGGCCGGGACCTTGACGGCCACGGTGACGAGGTCGACGGAGGGGTCGCTGATCAGTGCGTAGGGGTCGGCGAACCAGCGTTCGGCGCCGAAGACCTCGGCCGCGCGGCGTGCGCTCTCCTCGCGCCGGGTCGCCACGGCGGCCAACCTGAACTCCGGCTGCGCCGCCAGGGCGGGGATGTGCGAGGCCCCCGCCCAGCTCGCACTGGTGTCGGCTCCGATGACGCCGACACGGATCGGGTTGTTCGACATGATGTGCGGTTCCGTTCTTGACGCGCGGTCGGCGTACGGCTGGTCCGTAGGTCCGGTCCGCTGCGGGGTCGTGGAAGATGTGGGGCCGTCCCGGGAGGCGTCACGCCACCGCCGGGGAGCCGATCGGTTCGGTCGGCGGGCGGGGCGGTGCTCGCCCCGCCGCCTTCTCAGCGGTCGACGACGGCCATGTCGGCGGCGGCGTGGCGCTCGCCGGAGGCCGGTGCCAGTTCGTCCAGCCGGGTGATCTGTGCGCTGGTGAGCCGCAGGCCGTCGGCGGCGGTGTTCTCCTCAAGGCGGTCGGTGCGCCTGGTGCCCGGGATGGGAGCGATGCCCTCACCCCGCGCGAGCAGCCACGCCAGGGCGACCTGCGCCGGTGTGGCCCCGGCCTCCGCGGCGACCTCGCTCACCTCGTCGACGATGCGCAGGTTGCGCGTGAGATTGCCGCCGGTGAACCGGGGGTTGGTGCGCCGCCAGTCGGCGGCGTCCAGGCCGTCCAACGAGCGGATGCCGCCGGTGAGGAAACCGTGCCCGAGGGGCGAGTAGGGGACCAGGCCGATGCCCAGTTCACGCAGGGCGGGCAGCACGTCGGCCTCGACGTCGCGGGTCCACAGCGAGTACTCCGTCTGGACGGCGGCCAGGGGGTGGACCGCGTGGGCCCGGCGGATCGTCGCCGGGGCCGCCTCCGAGAGGCCGATGTGGCGTACCTTGCCCGCGGCCACCAGTTCGCCCAGCGCGCCCACCGTGTCCTCGATGGGGGTGCCGGGGTCGACGCGGTGCTGGTAGTACAGGTCGATGCGGTCGGTCCCGAGGCGCCGCAGGGAGCCCTCCACCGCCGCGCGGATGTTGGCGGGGGTGCTGTCGGGGCCCGGTCGGCCGGTGTGGGAGACGAGGCCGAACTTGGTGGCGATGACGACCCGGTCGCGGCGCCCGCTGATCGCGCGGCCCAGCAGTTCCTCGTTGACGTAGGGCCCGTAGACCTCGGCGGTGTCCAGGTGGGTGGCGCCGAGGTCCACGGCACGCTGGATGGTGCGGACCGAGGCGTCGTCGTCACGGCCCGCTCCGGTGTAGAACGCGGACATTCCCATGACGCCGAGGCCGATGCGCGGGACCTGGAGTCCGCCGAGCGATGTGGTCCGCATGCCGTGGTCCTTCCTGGAGGGGGTCGCCGGTCCGCGGCGGCGCACCTGTGCCGGTGCGCCCCGGGCCGTTCGAACTTGACGCATCAAGTTCTACGCGACTCAACTTGATGCGTCAACAACGGTGGTTAGGATGGGGCCATGGCGACAAACACGGCGGGTGGGCACGGGCCGGACCGGGACGCGTCCCAGGGGACGGAGGCCGGGGAGGGCCTCCACGCTGAAGGGCCCGCGCCTTCGGCCGCGCGAACGCGGTGGCTGGAGCCCGACGAGCTGGCGGCGTGGCTGGCCAACTCCGCGCTCATGATCAGCCTGCCGGCCGCCCTGGACGCGCGGATGCAGCGCGAGGCCCGGATGACCTTCTTCGAGTACATGGTGCTCTCGGTGCTCTCCGAGCAGCCGGAGCACACCCTGCGCATGAGTGAGCTGGCCGCGCGCACGTCGGCGTCGCTGTCGCGGTTATCGCACGTGGCGGGGCGTCTGGAGAAACGCGGACTGCTCACACGGGTCCGGGTCCCGGGGGCCGGTCGGCGCACCGACGCGGTACTGACCGGGGCCGGTTACGAGGCGGTGGCGGCGGCGGCGCCGGGGCACGTCGCGGCGGTCCGCGAGTACCTGATCGACGGCCTCGGGCCGCAGGAGCTCGCGGCGCTGCGCCGTATCGGCACCGCGGTCGAGGCCGCCATCAAACGGGGGCGGTCCGGGAGCGGATCAGCGGCACCGGTTCCCGAGGAGTGAGCGACGTCCCGGGCGGACGGCCCCGTACCGCCGCACGAGTGACTCCGCCACCCGGTCCCGGACGGCCGGGGCGCGGGTTCACCGGTCGTCGTCGGTCGCGGTCCGCCGCTCCGAGTCGTTCTCGACGCTCCACTCGACGAGCGGGTGCAGGACGCGCATCAGCCCGACACCGCGTTCGGTGGGCCGGTACAGGATCTGCACCGGGGTGGTCGGCACGACCGTCCGGTCGATCAGCCCGTGGGACCGCAGTTCCCGCAGGCGCTGGGACAGCAGCTGGTTCGAGATGCCGGGAACGTGCGCACGGTACTCGACGAACCTGCGGGCGCCCCGCACGGACGCCAACAGCACCGAGGCGGTCCACTTCCCGCCGACGAGCTCGACCGAGCGCTGGAAGCTGCGGCACGTCTCGTCGTCGATGCGCTCGAAGCCGTCGTCCGCACCACTACGGGCGGAGGAAGCCGCTGACGTGTCGGTCGGTCGGGATCTGGCCATGCGCGCAGGGTACCGGAGGGGGTCATTTCCCCTGACCGGGTCAGGGTCGTTTTGTCGCTGAAGGGAGTCGTTGGGCAGCCTTGGGCCATGGACACACATTTCTTCCGCCGGGAGTCGCCGTGAACCGGGGACGCTCGCCGGGACGCGGACCGCACCCGCCCACCGGTGCCGCTCACGGGCCCCTCACCGCCGAGCGGGCGCCGTGAACCCGCCGTATCCGGACACGCACACCGCCGGAGCCGTGCTCCCCCCGGCGGTGGCGGAGCCGATCGGCCGCCAGGAGGAGACCGCGGCCCTCGACGGGCTCCTCTCGGGGGCCCGCGAGGGCAGGGGCGGTGCCCTCGCGCTGTGGGGCGAACCGGGCATCGGCAAGTCCACTCTGCTGCGCTACGCCCACGACCGGGCCGCGGACTTCGTCCGGCTCGGCCACCGGGCCGCCCGGTCGGAGTCGGACCTGCCCTTCGCCGGGCTTCACGGGCTGCTGCGACCGGTGGCCGCGCGGATGGAGTCGCCGCCGGACGGGGGAGCGGTGTTGCGCACCGCGCTCGAAGCGGGTGAGGTCCCGGCGAACCCGCTCCCGGTGGGGGCGGCCGTGCTGTCGCTGCTCTGCGCGATCGCCGAGGAGCGGCCCGTCCTCGTCTCCCTGGACGACGCGCAGTGGCTCGACGGAGCCAGCGCGCGGTGCCTGGGCATCCTCGCCCGGCGTGTGGCGGCGCATCCCGTGGTGGTGCTGGTGGCCGACCACGGCGACCCGGCCGCCCGGCCATGGGAGGGCGTCCCCGACGTGCGGGTCGAGGGCCTCACCGAAGGGAGCGCGCGGCGCCTGCACGCGACCGCGGCCCCGCGCGCCGACGAGGCCCTGGTGCGGGCGGCGGTCGAGGAGGCGGGGGGCAACCCCCTGGCGCTGCTGGAGGCGGTCGGGGCCGACTGGCGCCCCGACGAGGCCGAGCCCCTCCCCGGACGGCTGCGGCCGCCCGTCGGACCGCGGCTGCGCCGTGCCTTCCGCGCCGCGATCGAGGCCCTGAGCCCCCCGGTGCGGCTGCTCACCGTACTCGCGGCGGCCGAGGACCACGGTGACCTGCTCGTGGTGCGGCGGGCCGGCCGCGCCCTCGGCGTCGACGACACCGCCTGGGACGAGGCGGAGGACGCGGGTCTGCTGCGCGTGAGGGGAGACCGAGTGGGGTTTCGCCACCCCGTCGTGCGCAGAGCCGTCTACGACTGCTGCGGTGCCGCGGAGAGGCGGCGGGCGCACCGGGCCCTGGCCGCCGCGCTGCCCGACGAGGCGGAGGAGCGCGCCTGGCACCTCGCCTCCGCGGCACACGACCACGACGAGGACGTCGCCGGACTGCTCGAACGGACCGCGGCCCGCTCCCGGCTCCGCGGTGCCATGGCGGCGGAGGCGTGGGCGCTGCGGCGGGCCGCCGAACTCTCGTCGGCGCCGATCGACGCCTCCCGACGGCTGGCCGGAGCGGCGCGGGCCGCCTGGGACGCCGGGTGGGCGACCACCGCGGAGCGCCTGCTCGACGACGCGGAGCGGTTGGCCCCGGGCACCCACGTCGCCCGCTGCAGCCACGGCCTGCGCGGCGTCATCGAGTCCTCCCGCGGCGCCCCCGAACTGGCCCACCACTACCTGACCACCGACATGGAGCTGGTCGCGGACCCGGGCACGGCGCTGGAGCTGGGCACCACGGCCATGCGCGCCGGCTGGGCGGCCGGACGCGGCGACCTGGCGGCCGGGGCGCTGGAATCGCTGCTGGAACTCGACGTCGAGGAGCGGGACGGGCTTCCCGTCCTCCTGGCCTGGTGGAGCGACGACCCGGCCGCCGACGCCGTGCCGACCGACGCGACCGGTTTCGCCGACGCCCTCGCCCGGGCTCGCAGGACGCCGCTGCGGTTGCTTCCGCCCGCTCCCCTCGCGGTGGTCTGGGGCATCGACACGGCGGTGGGGGACGCGTTGCGCCGCCGGGCGCCGCACCTGCGGCGGCGCTACGAACCGGCCCGGCTCGCCGACGTCCTGGCCCATACCGCGACGCTGGACGGCTTCGCCGGCCGCTGGGCGGAGTCGGAGTCCGCGTCCGAGGAGGGGTTGCGGCTGGCGGAGGACGTGGGCGCCGACCAGATCGCCGCCCACTGCCGCAACTGCCTGGGCTGGCTCGCCGCCGTGCGCGGTGACGAGCACCGGGCGGCCGAGGCCGCCGAACGCGTGCTGCGCACCGCGCTCCCGCGGGGAAGCCGTGCGGTGAGCGCGGCGTCCTACTGGATCAGCGGCATGAACAGCCTGTTCCAGGAGCGTCCCGGGGAAGCGCTGGACACCCTGCTGCGCCTGGCCGACCCCGCACACGGTGCGGCGCATCCGACCTTCGCGCTGCTGGCCGCGCTCGACACCGCCGAGGCCGCCGTGCACGTGGGGAGGTTCGACGTCGCCGAGGAGCGGATGCGGCGGCTGCACGCCTGGGCGCGGCGCACCGGAGCGCCGTGGGCGCGCTCCGCCGCGCACGCCGCCGAGGCGCTGTTGGACGGCCCCCGCGCCGAGGACGCCTTCCAGGCCGCGCTCGACGTGCCCGGCACACGGTCGCAACCCCTTCTGCGCGCCCGCGCCCAGCTGTTCTACGGCGAGTGGTTGCGGCGGGGCCGTCGGCGGACCGACGCGCGTGTCCACCTCGGGAGCGCCCTGGAGGCGTTCGACCGCCTGGGGGCCGAGCCGCTCAGCCGACGGGCGCGGCGTGAACGGGACCTCACCGGCCCCCCGGGCCGCCGGGGGAGCCCCGGCGCCGGAGAGGGCGTCCGGCTCACCGCCCAGGAGGACAGGATCGCCCGGCTCGCCGCTCAGCGGATGACGAACCGCGAGATCGCCGCGAAGCTGCGGATCAGTCACCGCACCGTGGGCCACCACCTCGGCAACGTGTTCGCCAAGCTGGGCATCACCGCGCGGTCCGAGCTGGGGCGCACCTACGGAGGCCCGGGGCCGGGTTGAGCCGTGCCGGTGCGCGGAACCGCCGGCGTCCGGGGCCGGGGCCGCGCCGGCCCGCGGTGGGCGGGTCCTCTCCTGGACCCGTCCACCGCAGGACCTCACCGCGGGGGCCTGCGCGCTGCCGCCTCCGTCGGACCGCGGGCGGTGTCCTCGGCCGCCCCGACCGCCGGAGGCCGCGGGCCCGTCACGGGAGCAGCACGAGTTTGCCGCTCACGTGCCCGGCCCGGCTCTCCTCCAGGGCGATGGCCGCCTCGTCGAGCGGGTGCGTCCCGGCGATCGGCACCCGCAGCCGGCC
>NZ_QPFC01000796.1:0-9146 GCF_003427465.1 Nocardiopsis sp. TNDT3
CCCCTCCCGCTTCGCGCTGCCCCGCCCGGCCCGGCGAACGCGCGGGAGCCACAACACGTGGCCGCAGCGGTTTTTCGTTACGGTAAGGGCATGAGCTTGCCGGAACCGCGTGACCCCGCTGGTCCCTACCGCGTCAGTGTGGTGTGCCTGGGCAACATCTGCCGCTCGCCCATGGCGGAGAAGATCCTCGCCGCCGACCTCGAACGCGCCGGGATGAGCGACCTCGTGGCGGTGGACAGCTTCGGCACGGGCGACTGGCACGTGGGCGGCGGCATGGACCCGCGCGCGGCCTCCACCCTGCGCGTGCACGGATACCTCACCAGTCACACCGCCCGCCAGTTCGCCCACGAGGTCCTCGCCGACCGGGACCTCGTCCTCGCCATGGACCTGGACAACGTCGACGAGATCCGGCGCATCGTCGACGAGTACGGTGAGGAGTACGGGTTCGACATGTCACGGGTCCGCCTCTTCCGCTCCTTCGCGCCCGGCACCGGACCCAACCCGGAGGTCCCCGACCCCTACTACGGAGGCGACGACGGGTTCACCGCCGTACTCAACATGGTGGAGTCCGCGGCCAAGGGCCTCACCGGCGAACTCGTCACCCGGTTGAGGCGGTAGCGCGGGTGAGGGGGGAGCGGATCGTGCGGGACTTCGGAGGCGACGGCGGCGACGGGCACGGGGAGGGCCGCCGCAGGGACCCGGTCAACGGAACCATGGCCGAACGCCTCACCGTCCTGCTCGACCGCGACGTCAGGCGCGCCGCACGCGCGGGCAGCAGCCACGACTGGGACATCTACTACGCCGAACTCACCGACGGCACCCGCCTGTTCGTCAAGTCCCTCGTGCGCGGAGCCCCGCCCAACGGGGTGCTCACCGCCGAGGCGCGCGGCCTGGACTGGCTGGGCCGGACCTTCGGCTCACCCGCCGTCGACGTCGTGGCCTGGGACGACCGCATCCTCGTCCTGCCGTGGATCGAGGAGCGCGAACCCACCGCCCAGGCCGCCGAACGCCTCGGCCGCCAACTCGCCGGGATGCACCTGACCGGCGCCGACCACTTCGGCGCCGACTGGCCCGGCTACATCGGCCCCCTCACCATGGACAACACCCCCTCCCGGGACTGGCCGCGCTTCTACGCCGAGCAGCGCCTGCGCCCCTACCTGCGCCAGGCCCTGGACCAGGGCTCCCTCACCCCGTCCGACGGCCGCGTGGTCGAGAAGGTGGTCGACGCCGTCGCCGACCTGGCCGGAGAACCCGAGGAGCCCGCGCGCGTCCACGGCGACCTGTGGAGCGGCAACGTCCTCTGGCGGGCTCAGGACGCGGTGGTCATCGACCCGGCCGCGCACGGCGGGCACCGTGAGGCGGACCTGGCCATGCTGGCCCTGTTCGGCCTGCCCCACCTGGAACGGGTCCGCGACGCCTACAACGAGGTGGCGCCGCTGGCCTCCGGGTGGCGGTCGCGGGTCGCCCTGCACCAGCTGCACCCGCTGCTCGTCCATGTGTGCCTGTTCGGCGCCGCCTACCGCACCACGACCCTGGAGGCCGCGCGCACCGCCCTGCGCGGCGGCTGACCGTGTCGGCCGGTCTGGACGGTGTTCGGCCGTGCCGAGCGTCCCGTGTGTCGGCCGCTCCGCGTGCTGTTCCTCCTGCGGGGTGGCTGGGGCCGTGCCGACAGTCCGGTGCCGTCGGGACCGGGGGAACCGCTGGAGCCGCTGACCCCCTCCGGCGGGAACGGCTGGGGGGTCCCGCACTATGCTCGCCAACGTGCCAGGCGGATCGCTGAACCCTCCTGTAACTGAGCCCCCACACATTCCGGGTGGCGCAGCGGAGGAACCTAGGGAGCGCTTCTCGTGACTTCACCCTCCGACATAGACGTGATCGTCTTCGACGTTCTGGGGACCATGGTCGATGAGCCCGCCGGTATCGGGCGCGGCATCCGGACACTGCTCCCGGACATCGACGACGTGAGGGCGCGCGAGTTGGTCCAGGTGTGGAACAGGCATGTCGACGAGCAGCAGCAGGAGATCCTCGCGGGCCGCCGCCCCTACGCCAACAGCACGGTGATCGACCTCGAAGCGGCCACACGCGTCGCGGCCGAGGCCGGTGTCGACGACGCGGACGCGATCCGCTCGCTGGCGGCCTCCGCGCAGCGGTTGGCGCCGTGGCCGGACTCCGCCTCCGCGCTGGACCGGATCGCCTCGTACTTCCCGGTGGTCGGACTGTCGAACGCCAGCCACCCGGCGCTCACCCGTATCAGTGCACATGCCGGGCTCCGCTGGCACCAGGTGCTCTCCGCCGAGGACGCGCGCGGCTACAAACCCCATCCCGACGTGTACCGGCTCGCGATCGCGAACGCGGACTGCCCGCCGGACCGCCTGCTCATGGTCGCCGCCCATGCCTGGGACCTTCGGGGCGCGCAGGCCCTGGGTATGCGGACCGCCTACGTCGAACGCCCCGTCGGGGATCCTCCGCGCGCGACGGACCGCTTCGACCTGGCCGTGAAGAGCCTCGACGAACTGGCCATAAGCCTCAACGCGATCTGACGGCCCGAGAGCTCCGCCCCTTGAACCAAGGGTGTGGATTCCGGAGCCTGAGTTCTTGAATCGAGGGTCGAGGACCTGGGAACCGAAGCCTGGAGCCTCGAAACCTGGGACCGAGTGTCCGGTCTCCCAAGCCCGGTGACCCAAACCCGGATTCGAGGCTGTGGAAGCCGAAGCCCGGAACCTCGGACGGAGAGCCCGGGGAGCGGAGCCGGTGACCCGTGTCCGGCGGCCTGGACCGGCCCTATTCGGCCGGGTAGACCCGGCCGGGCGGTTCCCGGAAATTCCCTCGCTCCCGCTCGCCTCACCCGGTACGGTCTGGGAGTGCCGCCGCCGCGGAGTCCACGAGACCCGCGCGTGGCCACCCCGTCGGTTCCCACGAGGAGAGCAGGCTTCGTCCATGGCATGTCGTATCAGTGAACTCGTGCTCTCCTGCCGCGACCCCGAGGTGCTGGCGCGGTTCTGGTGCGAGGTCCTGGACTTCGTCGTGCTGGACCGCGAGGAGGGCTGCATCGAGATCGGGCCGCGTGAGGGGTTCGGCGGCCTGCAGCCGACGATCATCCTCAGCCGCACCGAGGAGCCGGAGAGGGCGAAACCCCGGCTGCACATCGACGTCAACGCCACCGACCGCGACCAGGACGCCGAGCTCGAACGCCTTCTCGCCGCCGGTGCCGTGTTCGCCGACATCGGTCAGAGCGGGGAGGAGCCCTGGCACGTCCTCGCCGACCCCGAGGGCAACGAGTTCTGCCTGCTCAGGGCCCGCCTCGACCGGCTCTGACGGCCTCCGTCCGCACCGGCGGCCAGCCCGCCTGCGTGGTCGCGGCCGGTAACGGCACCAGCCGCTCCCACCGTTCACCACCCGCCGCGCACCGGCCGGGCCGGACCCGCCGGAGGCTCGCCTTCCTGACGCCTACCGCCGAGGTCAGCGGGGGGAGTCCCCCGGCGGCCGCCGCGTGCGCCGGACACGGGCGGCGGTGGGCGGTAGGCCCTCACCCGGCGGTGAGCTCCAGAACGGCCTTGCCCCGCAGGCGGCGTTCGAGGAGGGCGGCCACGGCCTCGTCGGCCCGGTCCCACGAACCTCGCCAGGAGATCCCCGGATCGAGGTCTCCCGAGGCGACCCGACCGGCCAGCCAACCCAGGTCCCCGGCCGGAGCCACGCCGTTCTGGAGGTGGAACGCGGTGATGGAGCGGCTGTGCCGCCCGTCGTCCACGAGGAACGCGTCGAGCGGGAAGTGCTCGGGCTGCCCGGTCACGTGTCCGACGGCCACCAGGGTTCCCCCGGCGTTCAGCCTGTCGAAGGCCGTGACCAGCTGGGGGCCTCCGACACAGTCCACGACCCCGTCGAACAGGTAGTCGGGTTCCCCGGGTTGCGACACCACCTCGTGGGCGCCCAGGCCGCGCAGTTCGGCGCCGTGGGTCCGGGGTCCACCGGTGCAGGCGGTCACATGCGCGCCGCCCATGCGGGCGAGTTGGACCGCGTACCGTCCCACGCCACCGGTGGCCCCGGTGACCAGGATCCTTCTGCCGAGGAGGAACCCCACTTCGCGCAGGGCGCGCAGAGCACTGGTGGCCGCCACCGGGACGGTGCTGAGGGCTCCGTGGTCCGCGCCCTCCGGGGCGGCCCCCAGGGAGGCCGTGTCGACGGCGCGCAGTTCGGCCCAGCCCCCCGCCGCACCCAGGGTGACCACCGCGGTTCCAACGGCGGGGCCGGACCCGTCGGCGGCGGGGCGTTCCACGAATCCCGCGGCGTCCCACCCCGGCACGGTCCCGTCGGGCAAATGGGAGACGGTGGACACCTCGCCGAAGTTGAGGGACGTGGCGGTGACGCGGACCAGCGCCTGGTGCGGGGCCGCAACCGGTTCGGGGGCCTCTCCGAGTCGCAGGTGGTGGGGTGCGGTGCGGTCGACGACCAGGGCGCGCATGTCCGGGCTCCTTCGCGGGACGGGGTGGACGGGATCAAAATATGGCACTCAGAGGCATTATGCGTCAAGAGGCTAAAGCGTCCAAGGAGCCAAAGCTGCCAAGGGGCTATGGGCGTCGAGTGGCGGTCTGCTTCGGTACACTGCGGCCATGGCCAGCACCCGTCCCCGCCCCGCCGCCTCCGAGGAGTCCCTGCGCGAACGCAAGAAGCGCCGCACCCGCCGGGCCCTGGTCGACACCGCGCTGGAGCGTTTCACCCGGGCGGGGTACGACCAGGTCACGCTGGACGAGGTCTGCGCGGAGGCGGAGGTCTCCAAGCGCACCTTCTTCCGCTACTTCGCGAGCAAGGAGGAGCTGGCCATGGCTCCGTTGCAGGACCTGTGGGGGGCGTTTCTCCGGGTGCTGGAGGAGAAGGGGCCCGACGGCCGGCCCCTGGTGGAGCTGGCACGCGACGCGATCCTCGAAGCCGTGGAACACGTGGCCGACCGGGAGTGGACGCACGCCGCCCGGCTCAGCCTCAGCCTGGCCGGGAGCACCCCGGCGATCAGCGCCCACAACCTCCAGTTCTGCGAACGCACCACGGTCCGGGCCCTGGCCGTGCTGGGGGTCGGCGACCAGGGCGACCCGCGTTCGCGGCTCGCCCTGGACATGGTCGCCTCCGCGGCCCGGTACGCGCTGGCCGACTGGGCCGCCGCGCCGGGCACCCCCACGGTCCCCGACCTGCTCGCCCGGTACCGTCGGGCCTTCGACGCCCTGCCCGGCGGCCTCACCGTGTCCGCCCCCGAGCGCTGACGGCGTCCGCAGGCCGCGAGGGAACGGCACGTGCCGCCCGCCACCAGCGGGTCGGGGCGGCACGCCCTAGATTGGTGGCATGGCTGACGCACCCGAGGCACAGAGCACACCCGAACACGACGGCCCCGAACTGCACGTCGCCCTCATCGGTTACGGCAAGGGCGGTGAGGTCTTCCACGCGCCGCTGATCGACGCGGTTCCGGGACTGCGCCTGTCCGCGGTGGTCACGGGCAACCCCGACCGCCGCAGGGCCGCCGAGGCGCGCTACCCCGGCGTCACCGTGTACCCGAACGTCGCCGAACTGTGGGCCGACGCCGAGCGTTACGAGATCGCGGTCGTCACCACGCCCAACGACACCCACGCCCCGCTCGCCCAGGCCGCCCTGGAGGCGGGCCTGGCGGTGGTGGTGGACAAGCCCTTCGCCCTCACCGCCCTCCAGGCCCGGGAGCTCACCGACCTCGCGGACAAGCTGGGCCGGGTGCTCACCGTGTACCAGAACCGCCGCTGGGACGCCGACTTCCTCACCCTGTGGGGTCTCATCGAGGAGGGGAGGCTGGGCCGCGTACACCGCTTCGAGTCGCGGTTCGAGCGCTGGCGTCCCCAGGCCAAGGGCACCTGGCGCGAGAGCGGCGGGGTCGAGGCCGGGGCCGGGCTGCTCTACGACCTGGGCCCGCACCTGATCGACCAGGCGGTCAACCTGTTCGGCCCGGTCTCCTCCGTCTACGCCGAGATCGACGCCCGGCGCGAGGGCGTCAACGCTGACGACGACGTCTTCCTGGCCCTCGACCACGCCCGGGGCACGCGTTCCCACCTGTGGATGAGCGCGCTCACCGCCCAGGGCGGGCCGCGTTTTCGCGTGCTGGGGGACGAGGGGGCGTTCACCAGCCACGGCATGGACGGCCAGGAGGCCCGGCTGACGGCGGGGGAGCGGGCCGACGCCGACGACTGGGGCGTGGTTCCCGAGGCGGACTGGGGCGTGCTCGGGGTGGACGGCCACACCCGGCCGGTGCCCAGCGCGCGCGGCGCCTACCCGGAGTTCTACGCCGGGGTGCGCGACGCGGTCGGCGAGGGCGAGCCCCTGCCGGTGGACCCGCACGAGGTGATCCACGGACTGGAGGTCATCGAGGCCGCCCGGCGCAGCGCCCGCACGCGGTCGGTGGTCGACGTCTGATTCCCGGCTCCCGCGGGAGGCCCGGGCGCTCCCCGGACCGCCCGCATGGGCCTATGTTGGAAGGACCCGCCCCAGCTCGCCCCGGGGTTTCGCCGAACGCCGAAGGAGACGCACCGTGGCCCAGGTCCTCGTGGTCGCCGACGAACTCACCGGTGCCAACGCCACCGGTGCCCGGTTCGCCCGTACCGGGATGCGTGTGGCCACGGTGACTCCCGAGCACGTGAGCCGGGTCGTGGGGGACTACGACGTGGTCGTGGCCAACCTGGACAGCCGCCATGTTCCCCCCGAGCACGCCGCAGACCTGGTCACGGACGTGGTCGAAGCGGTGTGGCCGGTGGGGCTGGTGGTCAAACGGACCGATTCCACGCTGCGCGGCAACATCGGTGCCGAACTGGAGGCCACCTACGACGCCGTGCGCGAGCGCGTACCCGCCGGAACACGGGTGCGGGTGCTGTTCGTTCCGGCCTTCCCGAGTTCGGGGCGCATCACCGAGGACGGGTTGCAGTTCCTCAACGGGTTGCCGCTGGAGCGCACCGAGCTGGCCGACGATCCGCTGTGCCCGATGACCACCAGTTCCGTCGCCGACATCCTCGCCGTCCAGACCGACCTTCCGGTGCGCCACGTGCCCGTGCGGCAGGTGACGCAGACGATGCTCACCGCCGAACTGCTCGCCGGTGACGAGCCCGTGGTCGTGTGCGACGCGAGCACCGAGCAGCACCTGACCGACATCGCCGAGGCCGCGGCCGCCGCGCACCACGACACGGGGATCGTGTGGCTGGCTGCCGACCCCGGGCCCACGGGGGCGCTGTTGGCCTACGCGCTGCGGTTGAGGGGCCAGGCGGGTTCGCGCGGGCCGCTGCTGGGGGTGGTGGGCAGCACCACCGAGCTGACCCGGCGGCAGTTGGCCACCGTCGCGCGCACGGGCGCGGTGCGGTTCGTGGACCTGGACGCGGTGGAGTTCAGCGTGGGGGACCGCGCGGACGAGGTCGCCGAGCAGACCGCGCGGGAACTGTCCGAGCAGCTGACCTCCTCGGGCTTTCCGGAACTGTGCGTGCTGCGGGTGGTGACGCCCTCCGACCGGGTGCGCGAGCTGCCAGTCCAGGTCCGCGCGGAACTGCCCGGCCGGATCGCGCGGCTGGTGGCGGACGTGGTCAACGAGGTCGCCGACACCACGGGGGCGCACGCGCTGCCCAGCGGGCTGTACCTGACCGGCGGGGACCTGGTGGCGAGCCTGTTGGACGAGCTGGACGTGCACGCGTTCGATGTCGGGGGCGAGATCGTTCCGCTGACGGTGCACGGCCACCTGAGCGGGGGACCGCTGGACGGAACACCGGTGGTGGCCAAGGGGGGTCTGGTCGGGGACGACATCACCCTGGTGGAGTGCCTGACGAAGCTCCGGCGGGCGGTGCAGACCCGGTTGCACCAGGTGCACTCGGAGGTGTCGGAGCACGTGGTGCCGACGCCGCTGCGCGACACGGTCTGACTCGACTCGGCCGGGGGGGGGACCCTACCCATCGGGCTGGTCGAGGCCGCCGAGGCCGAGGTGGTGTTGCCGGTACTCTGCGGCCATGGTCTTTCCAGGGCCGGGCCCATCATCCGTTTTTCCTGTTTCTCAAGAAGTTGGGAGAACGGCTGCTTGCCGCTGGTAAGTTCGCAGGTCGTCGGCGCTCCCCGCGCACGCGGGGATGGTCCCTCGACACCGGCGTTGGGATACACGTCAGCCAGGTGCTCCCCGCGCACGCGGGGGTGGTCTGTTGACGCCATCCAGCCAGGGTGCGCGGCACCCAGGTGAAGCGCGGCCTGGTCACCCCTCCTTCCGTCACCGAGGGTGGAGAGCGTTCCCGAGACGCACCCACACCCTTCGGAAGTAGGCCATGAGCACCACGTTCTTCGACGAGGACCTGCTGAGGACCGTCGCCGCCGAGCCGCACCGCCCACTGATGTTCGTCAACGCCGCCGTGTACACGTTCGACCCGCTGATCGGCGACCTGACCGGTGCCGACCTTCTCCTGGACGGGAAGGAGATAGCCGGGGTCGGTACCGGCCTGCACACGGCCGCCGAGGACGACGGCGCGGTCGTCGTGGACTGCTCGGGGCTGACCGTCGTCCCGGGCGTGGTCGAGAACGACACCGTCGCCGGACTGCGCAGGAGCCCCTCCGACAGGGTCGGCACGCTGGCACCCGGGAACCCGGCGACCTTCGTCGTGCTCTCCGGGCACCGTCCCGGGACCACCGCGCTGGAGCAGGTGGTCTGGAGCCCTGAGCGAGCCGCCGCGGTCGTCATCGACGGCGAGTTCGCCCTGTTCAACGGCCGACGTCTGGTCGAGCCCCGGACCGAGCGGTTCCCGGGGCCGACGCGGACACCGGCGGACAGCCCGTACCTGGGGATGTGGATCGACGAGACGGGCTTCATCCACCAGGAACTGACCGCCGACGGCCGCTACGACGAGACGCGCGGCGGACGCCCCCACGCCTACCAGGGGTCGTTCTGGATCGAGGGGGACCGCATCGTCTACCGCGACGACCTGGGATTCTGGGCCTACGGCCGCTTCGCCGACGATGTGCTCCACCACGCGGGCTACGTCTTCCACCGCGGGTGAGCACACCCGCCGGACACGGGCCGCACCTCGCAGGTCAGCGGGGGGGAGGCCGCACACCGCCCACCGGCGGGGTCCTCGCCACGACGGCCCCGAGGCCCGGCCCCCGCGCGCAGACGTCGGGGGCCG
>NZ_QPFC01000797.1:0-3307 GCF_003427465.1 Nocardiopsis sp. TNDT3
TCCCTGCCCCTCAATTCATCATCCCCGTTGAAATGTGGGGCATGGGGGCGCCGGATATAGGACGTTTAAGGGCATGCCACAACGCCTGCTGGGTGGGATCCCCCCTATTTCCAGGAAACCATCACCACGCCATCCACGGCCACCCCCAACCCCCGCCTGTGGAAAACACGGGAACGGCCCCGGACGGATCGCCCGGGGCCGGAACACTGTCTGGAGGAAACGGAAACCGGTCAGGCGTCCGTCCTCCCTGCGGGTTCCTCGCTCCTACCCTCACCAGCGCCACTACCGCCGCCGTCACCACTACCGCCGCCGTCACCACTGCCACTGGCACCACCACTGGCACTGCCACTGCCACTGCTACTGCCATCGACCCGGCCCCGGTACCACCGCCACAGAGCGCGCGTCAGCGGCAGCACGATCACCACCGCCAACAGCAGCAACAGCGTTCCCGAGATCGGCCGGGTCAGGAACCCCGTGGGGTCCCCGTCGAAGAGCAGCAGTGACCGGCGCAGCGAGCTCTCCAGCAGCGAACCCAGGACGAAGGCCAGCACCAGCGGCCCCGGGTCGAAGCCGAACTTCTTCATCAGGTAGCCCAACAGTCCGAAGACCACCACCAGCACGATGTCGAACACGTTGTTGCGCACCGTGTACACGCCCACCAGCGTGATCAGCACCGTGATGGGCGCCAGGATCGTCGGGCGCACCCGCAGGATCCGCACGAACAATCCCACCAGCGGAATGCTCATGATCAGCAGCAGGATGTTGCCGATGTACATCGAGTTGATGACGCCCCAGAACAGCTCCGGCTCCTGGGTCACCAGCTCCGGTCCCGGCGGCACACCCTGGATGAGCAGCGCGCCGAAGATGATCGCCATCGTCGCGTTCGCCGGGATGCCCAGGGTCAGCAGCGGGATGAACGAGGAGGTGGCGGCGGCGTTGTTGGCCGTCTCGGGAGCGGCGACGCCCTCCACCGCGCCCCTGCCGAAGCGCTCGGGGTCGCGTGAGCGCCGCTTCTCCATCGCGTAGGCCGCCAGGGAGGACAGGGTGGCGCCTCCGCCGGGCAGGATGCCCAGCGCGAAGCCGATGAGCGAACCCCGCCCGATCGCGCCCGACGACTGGCGCAGGTCCTTGCGCGAGGGCCAGGTGTTGGTGACCTTGAGGGGCTTCTTCGGCGCCCGGTGGCGTTCCTCCAGGCTGTGCAGGATCTCCCCGATGCCGAACAGGCCCATCGCGATCGGCACGAAGTCGATCCCGTCGGACAGCGCCATGGAGTCGAAGGTGAAGCGTTCGGCACCGGTGAAGGTGTCCAGCCCGACCGTGGCCAGCAGCAGGCCCACGCCGGCGGCGATGACCGCCTTGATCCGGCTGCCGTTGCCGACGGTGGACACCAGCAGGATGCCCAGCAGCGCCAGCGCGGTGTACTCGGGCGGGCCGAAGTCCAGGGCGAAGCTCGCCACCAGGGGCGCGACCAGGGACAGGGCCACGATCGACACGGTCCCGCCCACGAACGAGCCCACGGCCGCGATGCCCAGCGCCGTCCCGGCCCGGCCCTGGCGGGCCAGCATGTGGCCGTCGAAGACCGTCACCACCGAGGACGCCTCGCCGGGCAGGCGCAGCAGGACCGAGGTGATCGTCCCCCCGTACTGGGCGCCGTAGAAGATGCCCGCGAGCATGATGATCGCGGTCACCGGTTCGAGGCCGAAGGTCAGGGGGAGCAGGATCGCGATCGTGGCCGCGGGCCCGAGCCCGGGCAGGACCCCGACCAGCATGCCGACCACGACGCCGATCAGGCAGTAGAGCAGGTTGACCGGTTCGAGGACGACACCGAACCCGTTGATCATGGGTGTCAGGGAATCCATCGTTGTGTCCTAGAAGAGGTGGGGGATCGGCACGGCCAGCAGGCCGACGAAGACGACGTAGAAGGCGACCACGATCAGGACCGAGGCGATGGCGGACAGGCGCCACGACTCGCCCCCGAGGAAGCGCAGCCACACGAAGGCCAGGAGCGCCGAGGGGATCTCGAAGCCGATCACGCCGACCACGGCGACGAAGCCGACCATGGTGGCGACCCCGGCCAGGACCTTCCAGGAGGAGGCGGAGAAGACCTCGGTGTCGGCGGTGCGGCGGGTCAGCCCCAGCAGGACCACGCCCAGCGCGGCGATCGCCGCGCTGACGAGCAGGGGCCAGGTGCCCGAGCCGGGGTCGGCGGGGGTGCCCGGGCCGAGCGCCCAGGACCCGGCGATCCCGGCCGCGCCCAGGGCGATGACGGTCAGGGCCACCGCGGTGTTGGCCCAGGGGCCCAGGGGCTTCGGCGGTTCCTCCTCCTCCGGGTCGGGCGCGGTCTCCTGCGACTGGGCCTCCTGCGACTGGGCCTCCTGCGTTCCGGCCTTCCGCGACCCGGCCCCCTCCGGAGCGGCTTCCTCCGGAACGGTGCGCTCCGGAACGACCCCCTCTGGAACGGTCCGCTCCGGAACGACCCGCTCCCGGTCGGCCCCCTCCGGCCCGACACGCTGCGGATCGGCCTGTTGCGCGCCGGGTTCCGGGCCCGCGGGCGCGGCGTCCCGTGCCACGGCCTCCCGCTCCGGATCGGACTGCTCCGCGGCGGCCCGCTGCGCCGCGCTCTTCCGCGCGCCGCCTTCTCGTGCAGTGCTCTCCTGCCGGGAGCCCTTCTGCCGGGCGCTCTCCCGCCCGGCGGCCCCCCGCGTGGTGGGTTCCCTCGCGGCGGGCTCCCCTGCGGCGGACGCGGACCCCTGCGCGCGCCGGGTGCGGGGCGCGCTCACCGGCCCTCGCCCATGTCGATGCCGTACTCCTCCACCATGGAGGCGTACTCCTGCGCGAAGGAGGACCACTCCTCGGTCAGCTCGGCGGGCTCCAGCTCGTGCGGGGTGAGCAGGTTGTTCTCGTTGAACTCCTGGTAGGCGTCGCTGGCGAAGACCTCGGTGAACGCCGTGCGCAGCCGCTCCACGACCTCCTCGGGCGTGCCCTGGGGGGCGACCACGGCCCGGTACTGCGAGACCCGCACGTCGTACCCGGCCTCGACCGCGCTGGGGACGTCGGGCAGGTACTGGTTGCGTTCCTCGGCGAAGGTGGCCAGGGGGGTGATCTCACCGGCCTCGATCTGGGCGATCGCCTCGCCGAGCTGGACCGAGGCCACGTCCACCTGCTCGCCCAGGACGGCGGTCAGGGTGGGGGAGCCGCCGTCGAAGGGGACGGGGGTGCCCGGGATCCCGGCCTGCTCGAACAGCAGCGCCTGGGACAGCTGGCTGCCGGTGCCCACCCCGGTGGTGCCGTAGTCGACCTCGTCGCC
>NZ_QPFC01000798.1:0-3223 GCF_003427465.1 Nocardiopsis sp. TNDT3
CCCCCGGCCCCGGAGCCGTCAGGCGGGGGCACCCGGGCGTCGGGCCCGGGGGCGGTCACGCGTTCGTCACCACAGGTGGTGGACCTGGGGCCGGACGAGTTCGTCGTAGACCTCGGCCACCCGGGCGCGGACCTCGGGGTCGAGCGGGGCCAGCTCGGCGGCGGAGGCGTTGCCGCGCGCCTGGTCGGCGTTGCGGGCGCCGGGGATGACCACGCTGACCCCCTCCTGGTCCAGGATCCAGCGCAGTGCGAACTGGGCCATCGTCACGCCCTCGGGCACCAGCGGGCGCAGGCGCTCCACCGCCTCCAGTCCGGTCGCGTAGTCGATGCCGGAGAAGGTCTCGCCCTTGTCGAAGGCCTGGCCCTCGCGGTTGAAGTTGCGGTGGTCGTCCTCGCCGAAGGCGGTGTCGGCGCTGAACCTGCCCGACAGCAGACCGCTGGCCAGGGGCACGCGGGCGATGATGCCGACCCCGGCCTCGCGGGCGGCGGGCAGCACCCTCTCCAGCGGCTTGTGGCGGAAGGCGTTGAGGATGATCTGCACCGTGGCCACGTTGGGCCGGGCGATCGCGGTCAGGGCCTCGTCCACGGTCTCCACCGACACGCCGTAGGCGCGCATGCGGCCCTCGGCGACCATGGCGTCCAGGTCGTCGAAGACGGCGTCGGTGGCGATGACCCGCGAGGGCGGGCAGTGCAGCTGGACGAGGTCGATCGTGTCCACGCCCAGGTTCTGGCGGGAGCGGTCGTTCCAGGCGCGGAAGTTGTCGGGGTTGTAGTTGTCGGGGGTCTGGTCGGCGCGGCGGCCCATCTTGGTGGCCACGGTGATGCCGGGGCGCTCCTTGAGCAGCTGGCCGACGAGCCGCTCGCTGCGGCCGTCGCCGTAGACGTCGGCGGTGTCGAAGAAGGTGACACCGGCGTCGGCGGCCGCGTGCAGGGCGGCCAGGGCGTCGGCCTCGCTGACCTCGCCCCAGGAGGCTCCGATCTGCCAGGCGCCGAAACCGATGACGCCCACGTTGTTGCCGGTGCGGCCGAGTACGCGTGTTTCCATGGGTGCGATCCTAGGCCCTTGGGAGCGTTCCCATCTGCGTGGACTCCCCTGATCGCGTTCCGCTCCGGCGGCGGGGTTGACCCTGACCCTAGGTCAACCCCGCACCATGGCGGCATGAACACCGAGAACGCCACGACCAAGACGAACGGGCCCCACGAGCCGTACCGCGGACGGGGCCGCGGTGAGGAGCGGGACGGACGGGGCGCCGGGTCGCTGCGGCGCTTCACGGTCCACCACGACGGTGTCACCATCCCGGTGACCCGGGGCGGCCGGGGGCGGCCGCTGGTCCTGTGCCCCGGCCTGCACACGACACAGGCCGACCTGTGCGAGCTGGCCGGGCTGCTGCGGCGCGACCACGACGTGGTGACCTTCGACCTCAGGGGTCACGGCCTCGCCTCCGCCGCCGACCGGTACTCCTTCGAGGCCTTCCTCGGCGACCTCGGCGCCGTGCTGGCGGAACTGGAACGGCTCGGCCCGCCCGAGGCGCCCCTGCTCGTGGGCTACTCCCTGGGCGCGGACCTGGCCGTGCACCACGCCTCCGAGCACCCCGGCGGCGTCGCCGGACTCGTGCTCCTCGACGGGGCCAACCCGGTGCCCGAACCGTTCGTCACCGAGGCCGACCTGCCGCTCTTCCGCGCGATGTGGCAGGAGCAGGCGGCACGGCACGAGGCCGAGCGGGGCACCGCGCGTCAGGTGCTGCTCACCGCCCAGGAGGTCTTGGACCTGAACACGGAGATCGACGGGGTCCGGTCCACGATCCTCGACCGCTACGACAGGATCGACCTGCCCGTCAGCATGGTCGTGTCGACCGCGATGGCCGGTGACAGGGGCGGGGAACACGCGACACGGTTCAACCGGAACTGGCGTGCCGGTGTCGCGCGGCTCGTCCGCGCGCAGCCGCGCATCGCCGTGCACCGGCTCGACGCCGACCACCAGCTCGTCTTCACCCACGCCCCGGAGATCGCCCGTATCATCCGGGACACACGGGGCACGGGCGGGCGAGCCGAACCCTCGCACACACCCTGACCAGGAGGGATCGGTGCCATGCTGACCATCGGCGAACTGGCGTCGTACGCGGGGGTGACGGTGCGCGCGGTGCGGCACTACCACGCCAAGGGATTGCTGCCCGAGCCCGAACGCGACCGCTCCGGCTACCGCAGGTACGGCGCCGACGCCGTGGTCGAGCTGATCAGGATCAGGACCCTCGCCGGGGCCGGAGTCCCGTTGGCGCGTGTGCGGGAGCTGCTACGGGCCGACGAGGAGGAGTTCGCCGCGGCGGTCGCCGACATCGACGCGCGGCTGCGCGCGGAGATCCGGCAGCGGCAGCGGCACCGCGAGCAGGTCGCCCGGCTCAGAGCGGGGGACGGCCTGGCGCTGCCGCCGGAGGTGGTCGACCACCTCGCCCGGCTGCGGGGGCTCGGGGTGCACGAGCGGATCGTCAGGGCCGAGCGCGAGGGCTGGATCCTGCTGGCCGCGCACTCACCCGAACGGGTCGCGGAGTGGACGGCGCGTAAGCGGGAGCAGCTCGCCGATCCGCGGTTCGTCGACTTCTACCTCGTGCTGGGCCGGGCGCTCGGCCGGAGCGGCGACGACCCGCGGTTGGCCGGGATGGCCGACGAACTGGCCGACTACCTCACGCGCATGGCCGACGAACGGGGCGAGGACTACGTGGACGACACCGATGTCGAACCGGCGCTCGCCGAGCTGATGGACAGGCTGGTCTTCGACACGGTGCCCCCGGCGCGGCGGCTGATCGAGCTGCTGAAGGAGCGGGGCTGGTCCGGCTGGACCAGGCTCGAACGCGTGGACCCCGCGCCGGACGCGGCGCCCCGGAGGGGATGAGACGGGAGGACACGGCAGAAGGGAGCCGCGGCCGCGGCGCTTCGGGGGGAGCGCCGGGGCCGAAGGCCGCCGGGTTCGGGGGCGGCTGGCCCAGGGGCCACCGGCACGGGACCGCCGGGTCCGGGCCCCTCCGCTTCGGGGGGCACCGATCCGGAGCGCCCGGTAAGCCCACCGCCGCGGGGCCGACGATCCGGAGTCCGCGGTACGGGGCCACCGGTCCGGGGACCGCGGGCACGGAAGCCGTCGGTGACGGAGGCGGCCCGGTGCCCTGCGCCTGTAACAGCGGTCATGCCCGGCGTTCACCGTGCCGCGACGGATCGTCCCCGGGCGTTCACAC
>NZ_QPFC01000083.1:0-2889 GCF_003427465.1 Nocardiopsis sp. TNDT3
GGACTGCGCCGCGCTCGACGCGGCCGACCCCCTCGCCCCCTTCCGGGAGGAGTTCGTCCTCCCCGAGGGAGTGGTCTACCTGGACGGCAACTCGCTGGGCGCGCTGCCGCGCTCCACCCCCGGCCGGGTCGCCGACATGATCGAACGCGAGTGGGGGCGCGACCTCATCCGCAGCTGGAACGACGCCGGGTGGTGGGACAAGCCGCGCACCCTGGGCGCCAAGATCGCGCCGCTGGTCGGCGCGGCGGCCGACGAGGTGGTCGTCGGCGACGGGACCTCGGCCAACCTGTTCAAGACCCTGGTCGCGGCGCTGCGCATGTCCGACCGCTCGGTGGTGCTGGGCGAGGCGGGCAACTTCCCCACCGACCTGTACGTCGCCGAGGGGGCGGCCTCGCTGACGGGGGCGACGCAGAGGCGCGTGGACCCCGACGGCCCCGAGCTGGCCCGGGACCTGGAGCGGGGCGACGTCGCGGTCCTGCTGCTCAGCCACGTGGACTACCGCAGCGGCACCCTGCGCGACATGCCCGGCATCACCCGCCTGGCCCACGAGCACGGCGCCCTGGTGGTCTGGGACCTGTGCCACAGCGCGGGCGCGGTCCCCGTCGACCTGTCCGGCAGCGGTGCCGACTTCGCGGTGGGGTGCACCTACAAGTACCTCAACGCGGGTCCGGGCGCCCCCGCGTTCCTGTACGCCGCCCGCCGCCACCACGCCGTGGCCGACCAGCCCCTGAGCGGCTGGCACGGGCACGCACGCCCCTTCGACTTCACCGCGGGCTACGAGCCGGCCGAGGGGGTGTCGCGCTTCCTGAGCGGTTCGCAGCCGCTGGTGGCCGACGCCGCCCTGGAGGCGAGCCTGGACGTGTGGGCGCGGGCGGACATGGGCCTGGTGCGCGCCAAGAGCCTGGCCATGACCGACCTGTTCCTGGAGCGCGCGGCCCGGGCGGGGATCTCCTCGATCACCCCGGCCGAGCACGCGCGGCGCGGCAGCCAGGTGGCCCTGGTACAGCCGGAGGAGGGTTCCGGGTACCCGATCGTGCAGGCGCTCATCGCGCGCGGTGTGATCGGGGACTTCCGCGCCCCCGACGTCATGCGGTTCGGGTTCACCCCGCTCTACCTGCGCTACGTGGACGTGTGGGACGCCGCGCAGGCCCTGCTGGAGGTCGTGGAGACGGGGGAGTGGCGCCAGGAGCGCTTCTCCCGCCGAGGCCGGGTGACCTGAGGCCCGGAGGTCCGGCCCCGGGGCCGGACCTCCGCCCCGTCGCGGCGGCCGGGCCCGTAGGCCGGGCGACCTTCCGGGGCTCCTTCGCCCGTGCCTGGAGCCGACCGGAGCGGCGCTGACCGTTCCCGAATGTGTGGTTTGCGTGGACTTGACCACGTTCGTTGGCGTCCGGCGTCCGCCGCGGCTCCCCGTACGGCCCCGTGCCCGTGCCGCCCCGCGAGCGCCCGCGGGCGGGTGGAACCGAAACTATGACGAGGGCCACGGAAAGGCCCGTCCGCTGCTCCGGGACGGTCCGTAAATCCCCTGCCGCCAGGGCTTTTCGCGTTTTCGGTCCCTTGCGCGCCCCGTTTCGTAACGTATTGCGAGAGACACGCAAAGTCATTTTACCTCTGCGGATTGCGCGCTTTGCCTAAACGTGGGTTAGTGTCCTCGTGATCGGTTCGTTATTGCTGTTTGACGAACCGATGCCGAGCCCTTGACCGGCCGAGAGCCGCAAGGGAGTCGAGACCTCTTTCCCCGGGAACAGGGCCGCGCGAATCCACGCGCCTGCGCCAGCGGAGAAGCCGAATCCCATCGGTACATCCCGTTCCCGCCCGCCACTCGCCGCCAGCGACGCGGGAGAACCCTGCCTTGACCACGCCCTCGCGGGGGCGCACCGAGCGTGCCCGCATGCCGGGCGAGTCATGCCCGCGGTCTTCTCGGCCCTGTCGTCAACCTGGCTTCCTACTTATGAGCAACGACACTCCCATTCAGCACGGCGAAGTTACCGCGACCTACTTCTGGGACGACGGTTCCGGCATCAACGGGGACACAGGAGCCCCCGCGAGCGGGGAACCCATGCAGAAGGGGCTTTTCTCCAGCCCCAGCTGGCCGCTCGGCACCGAGGGCTATGTCGTACACGAGGGCAAGAAAGCCGAGTTCTTCATCGGCGACCGGGGCCCGGGCGCCCCCTCCGAGGGTTGTGACGTCCTCCTCGACATGGACGGCAAGACCTTCGCCGAGATCACGGGCGAGACCTGGAACGACAGCGACTACACCGTCAGCGGCGGCAACGGCCACCTCGAGGTGGAGTACTACATCACCAAGTGGGGCGACGGCGCGGGCACCGAGGGCGCACCGCACCCCTTCCAGCAGCCCGGCAACAAGTGCGAGGACGCGGTCTCCCCGATCCCCGAGGACGCTCTTCCCGAGGAGGAGGCAGAGGAGTCCGCCGAGGAGAGCGCGCAGAAGGCCGAGGAGAGCGAGGAGCCCGCCCCGAAGAAGGCCGAGGGCGAGCCCGAGCAGAGCGCCAAGGAGGAGCAGCCCGAGGAGGGCGCCGCCGGGGACGGGGGCGAGGACGGTGACGGCGGCGTGACCGCCGAGACCGCGGCCAACGACCTCTCCGGCTTCCAGCTCATGGGCTCCGACGGCGTCATCAGCGGCACCGGGCTGCTGGCCCTGGCCCTGATCCCGGCCGTGCTGCTCGCCGTGTTCTTCGCCTGGACCCGCCGTCCGGCCGGCGCCCACGCCGGAGCCGAGGACGACGGCGGAAGCCTGACGGACGCGAGCAACGGCCGCCACAGCCTGGGCACGCGGCTGAACTCCGTGATCGACAGGCTGCGCGGCGGGCGCTGACCCGCACCGGGACGGCCCGTCGGCCGGGACGGCGGACACGGACTCCGGACCGGGGC
>NZ_QPFC01000799.1:0-2001 GCF_003427465.1 Nocardiopsis sp. TNDT3
GGGCGGAGCCGAGGTCCTGCGGACCGAGGCCGCCGAGGAGGGCGTCCAGACCGGGGGCGAGGCCTTCCGGCGGACCGTGCTGGAGCGGGGGTACGCCCCGGAGGAGACCCACCGCGTCCTGGGCCTGGACCTGGCCGCGCTACCCGCCCTACCGAAGGCTCCCGAGGGCGTCGAACTGCGGCCCTTCGGCGACTACGCCGACGACCCGCGGGAGATCTACGAGGTCGACAGGCTGGCCAGCCTGGACGAGCCGGGCGCGGACTCCTGGTTCCCCTCCTACGAGGGGTGGCGCAAGGACGTGTGGGAGCACCCGCTGCGCGCACCGGACCTGTCCCTGTTGGCACTGGTCGAGGGCGTGCCGGCCGCCATCACCTGCTACGTCAGCGACGGGGAGACCCGGATGGAGTCGTCCATGACCGGCACCCTGCGCGAGTTCCGGGGGCGCGGCCTGGCCGGGTACGCCAAGGCCGCGGCACTGCACCGGGCGCGTGAACGGGGCATGCGCTACGCCTACACCGGCAACCACGAGGACAACGCGCCGATGCTGGCCGCGAACCGGCGGCTCGGCTACGCCCCGGTCGGTTCCGAGACCGTCTACGTCCGGCGGCTCAGGGGTTAGC
The DNA here is from genome assembly GCF_003427465.1 of Nocardiopsis sp. TNDT3. Taxonomy (NCBI): domain Bacteria; kingdom Bacillati; phylum Actinomycetota; class Actinomycetes; order Streptosporangiales; family Nocardiopsidaceae; genus Nocardiopsis; species Nocardiopsis sp. TNDT3. The sequence continues at coordinate 621 of NZ_QPFC01000799.1, forward strand.
GGACGGCCCCGGCGGCGCCCCGGGCAGCCCCAGCTCCCGGAGCAGGTGGGCGTAGAGCCCGTCCGCCCAGGAGAGTTGGTCGTCGGAGGGCAGGACGTCGAAGGCCCGCACCTCCACGGTCTCGAACTCCCCGGTCAGCGGAGCCAGCGCGGTCACCTGCGCGTGGGTGACCACCGTGACGTGACCGCCGGAGAGCACGTAGTGGCCGACGGGACGGATGTCGCCGAGGGTGGCGCCGGCCTCCTCCCGGGCCTCGCGGCGCGCGGTGTCCTGGAAGGTCTCCTCCGGTTCGGCGTGACCGCCGGGGAACTCCCAGGCCCGGCGCCGGTTGCGCACCAGCAGGGGCCGGTCACCGGTGTAGGTCAGGCACACCACGGAGTCGTGAACCTCGGGGAGGACCCCCAGACGCACGACGGCACCGCCGAGCGGAGCGTCTCCGCCCGGCGGTGCGGTACCACCGGTTCCGTGGAAGGGGCTCAGTCCCGGTCCTCGCGGCCGCGGTGCCGTTCGTCGCGGTCGCGGTCGCGCGGGGACGCGTCCTCCTGCGGCTCCTCCAGGGGTTCCTGCTCCTCGGCGTCGGTCCAGACGATGCCGTCCTCGGCGTCGTAGTCGACCAGCTCCATCCCCTCCAGGGCGGCCAGCCGCTCGTCGGCGTCGGTGACGCCGTCACTGTCCACGGCCGAGGCGCGCGAGAAGTACTCGCGGGCGTCGTCCTCGCGGCCCAGTTCCTCCAGGACGTCGGCGTAGGCGTAGAAGAGGCGGGCGACCCACGGGCGGGCGCGCCTCTCCTTGAGCTCGGGCACCTGGAGTTCGGCCAGGGCAGCCTTGGTGTCGCCCATGTCCCGGCGGGCCCCGGAGGCGACGATGCGCAGCTCGATGCGGTCGGCCGCGTCCAGGTTCTTGGCGGCCGGGTCGTTGGTGATCTCCAGCGCACGTTCGGGACGGCCCAGGCCGCGCTCGCTGTCGGCCATGATGGCGAGGAAATTGTCGCGTCCGCTCATCCGGCGTGCGGCGCGCAGGTCGGACAGGGCCTCCTGCCACTTGCCCATGGTGTAGGCCGCCACACCGGAGGCCTCGCGGACGCCGGGAACGCGCGACGCCTTGCGGCGCGCGTAGGCCGCGTGGGCGTAGGCCCGCTCGGGGTCCTCGTCCAGGAGCATGCCGGCGGCGACGATGTGCTTGCCGACCAGTTCGGCCAGAGACTTGGGCAGCGAGTGGAGGTCACGCCTGGTCTCGGGGTCCAGCTGGGAGTAGCTGACCTCCGCCGGGAGCTGGGGCGCGACGTCGGCCGGGTCGCGGTCCTCGCGCGGCGCACGGCGGTCGTCACGCCGGTCGTCCCGACCGCGGAAGCCGCCGCCCCTGTTGTCGTCGCGACCGCGGA
>NZ_QPFC01000800.1:0-4418 GCF_003427465.1 Nocardiopsis sp. TNDT3
CTCCGAGGGGCCGTCGCCCGTGTGGAGCGGCGGCGGGTGGGCGGCGTCGCGTCGCCGCCCACCCTTCACCGGGTGCCGGGGCTGCCTGCCGGGTGGCCGGGACCGGGGCCGGGGTCAGCGGCGCGCGGCCCACACGGCGCGTTCGGTGCGCACGGCCAGGTCGTCGCGGCGCAGGATGCTGTGCGGGCCGTCGGCGTCCAGGAGCCGGTCGAGCGCGGCCAGGTCCTCGGGGGAGAGCTCTCCTGCGACGCCGGTGCGGATGCGTCGCAGGCCGCTGAGCGCGTAGCGGCCGACCGCCTCGCTCTGGGAACCCTCGATGTTCACGGCGATCGTGCGCTCACCCTCGACCGTGAAACCGGCGGCGGTCAGCATCGGACCCCAGTCGGCCCCGCGGTGGGGCATGTGCTCGGTGTGGAGGCGGTCGGCCGCGGCGTGGACGCGCTCCTCCAAGCCGGGCCGCTCCTCGGGGGCGTCCTCGGGCAGGAAGCGGGGGAACCCGGCCAGCTCGACGACGGCGAACAGGCCGCCGGGAGCGAGCGCGTCGTGGACGCCGCGCAGCGCGCGGTCGGGGCGGGCCATGTGGTGCATCGAGGCCGAGGCCCACACCAGGTCCGGTGAGCCCAGGTCGGGCCAGTCGGAGGAGTCGAGGTCGGCCCGCACGGTGCGCACGCGCTCCTCGACGCCGAGGGCGCGCGCCTTGGCGTTCAACCGCTGGAGGTGTCCGTCGGAGGTGTCGACGGCCGTGACGCGCGCGCCGGGGAAGCGGTCGAGGAGGGCGAAGGTGCCCGCGCCCGTGCCGCAGCCCAGGTCCACGATCCGACGCGGGTCCGCCGTCAGCGGCAGCCACGCGGTGATGGAGGCCGTGTGCTCGGCGAGGACCTCGGCGTCCAGGTCGAGGATCTCCGCCTGGACGTCGGCGTCGTACTCCTGATGGCCGTGTTCCCGGTGGTGGTCGTGCTGGGCGCCGTGGCCGTGGCCGTGGCCGTGACCGTGGTCGTGGTCGTGGTCGTGCGAGTGCGTCTGGTTCATGGTCTCCACGGTAGGACGCCCATGCGCACCGAGCATGAAGGTTCCCGTTTTGCGCAAGACATTGACCGGATGTGCTGCCCGACGCGCAAGACGCGGTCCTCGCGCGGTCGGCGCGGCCGCTCCCTCAGGTGTCCTGGGCGCCTGGGCCGTCCTCCTCCCGCTGGTGGCCGCGGCGGGCGTCGCGGTCGAAGATGCCCAGGATCTCGCACGGTCCCCCCTCGGCGCCGATGGCGTGCGGCGTCATCGTGGGGAACTCGGCGGCCTGGTTGGTCTCGACGCGAAAGCGCCGGTTGCCGAGCATGAGCGTCGCGGTGCCGGACAGGACGACGAGCCATTCGCGCCCGGGGTGGGCGCGCATGCGGGCCGGGTTGTCGGGCGGCGGTTCGGTCACGCGCTGGCGCACCACGCTCATGCCGGGGTCGCCCTTGACGGGCCAGCGCATCCGGCCGCGGGCGCCGTCGACCATCGGGCTGATGACGACGTCGTCGTCGGCCGTCTCCACGAGCTGGTCCAGTGTGGTGTCCAGCGCTCGGGCGAGGGTGACCAGCTGGTCCAGGGCGAGGCGGCGCCGACCGTTCTCGATGCGGCTCAGCGAGGACTGGCTGAGGTGGGCGCGTTTGGCCAGTTCCTCCAGGGACCAGCCCTGCGCCACCCGCAGGGCGCGGATGCGCCTGCGCACGAGGCCGTCCAGCTCTCCGTCTTCTTGCGTCATGGGCATCATGGTATGCCTTGGATGCAAAGTCGAAGGCGGTGGCCGGTCGCGGCGAACGCGAGGGCTCGGCCGAGACCGGTCGTGGACCGCGTGAGGCCGGGGCGGACCCTACCCCGGGTGAGCGGTCGTCGGGAGGGCGTTCTCGACCAGGTCGCGCAGTTGGGAGCGGGCGGTGACACCCAACTTGGGGAAGCTGCGGTAGAGGTGTGAGCCGACCGTGCGCGGAGAGAGGAAGAGCTTCTCGCTGATCTCCCGGTTGGTCAGCCCGCGGGCGGCGAGCCTGATGATCTGCTGCTGTTGCGGGGAGAGCCGGGAGAGCGCGTCGGGGGCCGCGTCCGTGACGTCGAGGCCGGCGGCGCGCGACTCGGACCGGGCGCGCTCGATCCACGGGCGCGCCCCCAGCCGCCGGAAGACCTCCAGAGCCTCGGTGAGCGGCCCCCGCGCCTCGGTGACGCGTCGACGGCGCCGCAACCATTCGGCCAGGTCCAGCAGGGTCTGGGCCCGCTCGAAGGGCCAGTGCTCCAGCCGAGGATCGACCAGGGCCGCCCGGAAGTGCGCCTCGGCGTCCTCGGGGTCCGCCAGGAGGGCACGGGCCCGGCTGATCAGCGCGCGCAGCCGGGGCGAGGCGCCGCCCGCGAGCGCGTGTGCGCAACGCCCGACGATCGCGGCGGCCTCCGCGCGCCGACCGCTGCGCGCGGCGGCGGCTGCCAGGTCCGCGAGGGCCGGGTAGGAGGCGTGGTAGTGCACCGGGGCGCCGTCCGAGGTGAAGACCGTGCGGAGTTGGTCGTACGCGTCCTCGTACCCGCCTTCCGCGACCGCCGCGGCACCGAGCGCGCGACGGGCGTAGACGGACACGGAGCGGCTCTCCATCGGATCGATCAGGGCGAACACGTCCCCGACCCGGTCCCGGGCCGCCGCCGTGTCCCCCTGGTAGGCCAGCACGGTGGCCTCCACCGCGGCCGCGCACGCCACGGCGTGGTCGAGACCGGCCCTCGCCCCGACGGCGGCGGTGCGGGCGCAGGCCTCGCGTGCCCGATCCCACCGCCCCTGCTCCACATAGCTCCAGGCGGCAGCGCCCTCCAGGCCCTCCGGAAGCGGCCCCTGCGACTTCCAGCGGTCGAACGCCTCGTCGAAGGCGCGGACGGCCTGCGGGGTCTCGTCCAGGAGCCACGCCATGACCGCGAGAGCGGTGAGCCGGTCGGGCTGGCGCTCCGCCTCGCAGACCAACCGAGGAAGCAGGGAGAGGAGTTCGGCCCTGCCCTCGAAGGGGTCCGACACGGCCCTCACCCAGGCGCGTGGCCATGCGTGTGACGCGTCCCCGGGGAGTCGCTCCAGGACGGCCCGGATCCGGCGCCGTTGGGCGTCCTCCCCGGAGTAGAAGCGGACCACGGCGGCATCGGCCAGCAGGTCCAGCGCGGTGGCGGGCCGCGAGACCGCCGCCTGCTCGGCGGAACGGACCAGTCGGGAGAAGACCACGGTGTGGCGCACGGTCAGCACCGCCAGCCGTCCGACCTGCGCGGTGACGGATGCCAGGAGCGATGGGTCCTCGGTGTGCGCGCGTGCCTCGGCGGCCAGTTCCTCGACCCAGGAGATGTCGCCGGTGAACACGGCCGCCGAGGCCGCTTCGACCAGCAGCCTGGCCCTGTCCTCGCGCCGCGGTGCGAGTTCGGCGGCGCGTCGCAGGGCACTGGCCGCCGCCGCGTGGCCGCCGCGGCGGCGGGCCCGGTCGGCGGTCCGCTCCAACTCCGCCGACACGGCCGCGTCGGGGCCTAAGCAGGCGGCGGCGAGGTGCCAGGCACGCCGATCCGGTTCGTCCCGCAGTATCCCGGCGAGTGCGAGGTGGGCCTCGCGCTGTGAGGCGGGGGAGGCGGCGTGGTACGTGGCGGACCGGGCCAGAGGGTGGCGGAACCGGACGCCCCGACCGGTCCGCCGGACCAGCCCGGCCCGTTCGGCGGGCAGCCACGCGTCGTCCCCGGCGTGCGGCAGCCCGACGGAGGCGACGACCGCGGAGTCGACGCTGTCCATGGCGGCCAGGAGCAGCAGGGCCTGCCCGCTGGCGGCGGGGAGGTCGTTCAGACGGGCCGCGAAGACCCCCTCCAGGTGATCGGTGAGCGGGAGCGGACCCGGGGAGGGCGGCCCCGCGGCCGCGTCGTGCGCGGCGGACGCCCTCGTCAGTTCGGTCAGCGCCAGCGGGTTGCCGCCGGCCTGGTCGAGGATCCGCGCTCTGACCCGGCCGACGGGGCTGCCCGGCTGCAAGTCCAGCAGCCGGTTGGCGGCGGCGTCGCCGAGCGCTCCCAGCGCGAGCGTCGGCAGGTGGCGGTCGAGCCCCGGCAGGCGGTCGCCGGCGCGGACCCCGAACAGCATCGTCACCGGTTCGCCCTCCAGCCGTCTGGCGGCGAAGGACAGCACGTCCAGGGAAGCGCGGTCGAACCACTGCGCGTCGTCGAGCACCACGAGCACGGGACGCCGGTCGCCCAGGGCCGAGAGCAGACTCAGGACGGCGACCCCGATGAGCATGGGGTCGGGCTCCGCCGTGGCCGACCCCGCGCCGAAGGCGTCGCGCACCGCCGTGCGCTGCCTCTCCGGCAGCGCGTCCACCCGGGCCGAGACCGGCCTCAGCAACTGGTGCAGCGCGGAGAACGCCAGGCCCGACTCCGACTCGCTCCCCTCGGCGCGC
>NZ_QPFC01000801.1:0-5371 GCF_003427465.1 Nocardiopsis sp. TNDT3
TGCCCCCGGCTCCGGACGGCGCGGCGGGGCGGTGCGGCCGGGCAGCGCGGCACGCTTGCGGCGCCGCGGCCGAAGCCGCCACGCTGGCACCATGGCCGACCCGCACAGCACCACCACAGCCCGAACCGACGTCGCCGCCCTGCGCCGCGACCTGGAGAGCCGTGTCCGGGGCACGGTCGCCTTCGACGCGGGCACCCGCGCCCTCTACACCTCCGACGCCTCCAACTACCGCAGGGTCCCGCTGGCCGTGGTGGTCCCCGAGACCGTCGAGGACTGCGTGGCGGCGGTCCGCGCCTGCGCCGAGCACGGTGTGGCGATCGTGCCCCGGGGCGGCGGCACCTCCATCGCGGGCAACGCCATCGGTACCGGCGTCGTCATCGACACCTCCCGCCACCTGCGCGCCATAGAGCACATCGACCCCGTGGCGCGCACCGCCACGGTGCAGCCCGGTGTCATCCTCGACGACCTGCGCCGCGCCGCCGCCGAGCACGGGCTCACCTTCGCCCCCGACCCCTCCACCCACAGCCGCTGCACCGTGGGCGGCATGGTCGGCAACAACGCCTGCGGCTCCCACTCGGTCGCCTGGGGCACCACCGCCGACAACATCGTCTCCCTCGACGTGCTGCTCAGCGACGGGACCCGGCTCACCGTCGGCTCCAGCGACGGCGACGAGGAGCACCGCGCCCTGGCCGCGCGCCCCGGACGCGAGGGCCAGATCCACGCCGCCCTCGCCCGCCTCGTGGACGCCCACCGCGCCGAGCTGCGCACCGCGATGCCCGACTTCCGCCGCCGCGTGTCCGGCTACTCCCTGGACCGCCTGCTGCCGGAGAAGGGCCGCGACGTCGCCGCCGCCCTCGTGGGCACCGAGGGCACCTGCGTGTTCGTCCTCGGCGCCACCGTGCGCCTGGTCGAGTCGCCGCCAGCCCGCGCCCTGGCCGTCCTCGGCTACCCCGACGCCCCCGCGGCCGCCGACGCCGTCCCCGACCTGCTCGGCCACGGCCCGCTCACCGTCGAGGGCATCAACCACCGCATGGTCGCCTCCCTGGACCGGTTCGGCTCCGGCTCGCGCGTACCGCTGCCCGAGGGCGGGGCCTGGCTCCTGGTGGAGGTCGCCGGGGAGGACCCCCAGGACGCCGCCGACGCCGCGGAGGGCATGCTCGCCGCCCTGTCGGGCGCCTCCCGCCCCCGTGACGCCCTCGTCGTCTCCGACCCCGCCCACCAGAAGGCGCTCTGGCGCATCCGGGAGGAGGGCGCCGGGCTCACGCAGCGCACGCCCTCGGGGGCCGAGGCCTGGTCGGGCTGGGAGGACGCCGCGGTGCCGCCCGAGAACCTGGGCGACTACCTGCGCGACTTCGAGGCGCTCATGGAGCGCCACGGCCGCTTCGGCGTGGTCTACGGCCACTTCGGCGACGGCTGCCTGCACGTGCGCATCGACTTCGAGCTCACCACCGAGCGGGGACGGCGCGAGTACCGGGAGTTCATGGAGGAGGCCGCCGACACCGTGGTCCGGCACGGCGGCTCCCTGTCGGGCGAACACGGCGACGGCCAGGCGCGCTCGGAGCTGCTGGCCCGCATGTACCCGGCCTCCCTCATCCGCGCCTTCGGCGAGTTCAAGCGGATCTGGGACCCCGCCGGCCTCATGAACCCCGGCGTCATCGTCGATCCGCTGCCGCTGGACGCCGACGTCCGGGTGGCCGCCGTCCCCGGCCCCTCCGGTCCCGGCCCGGTGCTGCCGCTGCTCTCGCGGGCCGAACTGGCCTACCGCGAGGACGGGGGCGACCTCGCCAAGGCGCTGCGCCGCTGCTCCGGGGTGGGCAAGTGCCGCCGCCAGGAGGGACCGGGCGTCATGTGCCCCAGCTACCAGGTCACCCAGGAGGAGAAGCACTCCACCCGCGGCCGCGCCCACCTGCTGTTCGAGATGGCCAGCGGCGACGTCATCACCGACGGCTGGCGCTCGGAGGAGGTGCGCGAGAGCCTGGACCTGTGCCTGTCCTGCAAGGGCTGCCTGAGCGACTGCCCGGTCAACGTGGACATGGCCTCCTACAAGGCCGAGTTCCTGCACCAGCACTACCGGGGCAGGATCCGCCCGGCCGCCCACTACTCCATGGGCTGGCTGCCCCTCTGGGCGCGCCTGGCCGCGCTCGCCCCGGCCGAGGCCAACCGGGCCGCCCGGCTGCCGGGGGTGTCGCGCCTGGCCAAGAGGGTCGCGGGCGTGGCCGCCCAGCGCGACCTGCCCTCGTTCGCCCGCACCACCTTCACCCGCGCCTTCCGTCGGCGCGCCGCGCGCGGGCGGGCACGCGTCGGCGGACCGAGGGTGGTGCTGTGGCCGGACACCTTCGGCAACCACCTCAACCCGAACGTGCCCGCGGCCGCCGTGCGCGTGCTGGAGGACGCCGGGTTCACCGTGGTGCTGCCCCGGGGGCAGGTGTGCTGCGGCCTGACGTGGGTGTCCACCGGGCAGTTGGACACCGCCCGCGCGGTGATGCGCCGCGCGGTGCGGGCGCTGGAGCCGCTGGTGGAGGAGGGGCTGCCCGTGGTGGGCCTGGAGCCCAGCTGCACCGCCGCGCTCCGCCACGACCTGGTCGAGCTGCTCCCGGGGGAGCGCAGCGAGCGGGTGGCCGCGGCCGTGCACACCCTCGCGGGCTTCCTCAACGAGTACGCGCCGGACTGGCGGCCGCCCCGGATCGCGGCCTCGGCCCTGGCGCAGGTGCACTGCCACCAGCACGCGGTGATCGGCTTCGACGCCGACCGCGAGCTGATCGCCCGCGCGGGGATCGACGGAGAGGTGCTGGACTCGGGCTGCTGCGGGCTGGCGGGCGACTTCGGGTTCACCGAGGGCCACTACGAGGTGTCCGCGGCCATCGGCGAACGCGAGCTGCTGCCCCGCGTGCGCGGCGCCTCCCCGGACACGCTGGTGCTGGCCGACGGCTACAGCTGCCGCACGCAGATCGAACAGGGGGCGGGCCGTCGGGCGCTGCACCTGGCCGAGGTGCTGGCGCGGGGGCTGGCCGAACGCGACGCACGGGAGTCGGCCGGGCGACCCGACCGTGTGTGACTCCTGACGTGTCCTGGGAGGCGTGTGACCCTGCCGACACCCCCGGCGGGTTCCCGCAGTTCCGGGCCCTCCGGGGGACGCGTCCGGCCGGTGGCCCGGAGGCTGAGCCTTTCGTCGGACCGCGTCCGTGGCTAGGGTGACCGTGCGTTCCGGCGCGGGCCCCGCCCGTGACCCCCTCCGCGTCCCGCGGACCGGGCGCGAGCACCTACCGTAGGCGTCGTCCCGCCCGCGCGGCGGGACCGCCGACCACCAGGCGGCGGAACACCCCACCGCCGCAGAACGGGGTTCCTCCATGTCCACACCCACCGGACTCCGCGCGGCCGCGGCCGTCGGACTGACGGCGCTCCTGGCCGCGGGCTGCGCGAGCCAGGGCGGAGGCGAACTCGCCTCGTCCACCTCCTCCACCGCGGGCACCGCCGACACCGCCGCCGAGGCGGCCGCCTTCGAGGGCTTCCCCGAGGGGGCGTTGGACTACCAGCTCGGCGCCTCCTACACCCCGCCCCCGGGCGTGGGCACGGTGGTGCGCGACTCCACCTCCGAGCCGGCGGAGGGGATGTACTCCGTCTGCTACGTCAACGGCTTCCAGACCCAGCCCGGCGACCTGGAGTGGTGGCTGGAGGAGCACCCGGACCTGATCCTGCGCGACGCCTCGGGCGAGCCCGTCATCGACGAGGACTGGGACGACGAGCGCCTCCTGGACACCTCCACCGAGGACAAGCGCTCCGGCATCGCCGCCGTCCTCGGCGAGACCATCGCCGACTGCGCGGACAAGGGCTTCGACGCGGTCGAGTTCGACAACCTCGACTCCAACCTGCGCTCCCAGGGCCTGCTCACAATCGACGACAACCTCGCGCTGGCCGCCGAACTGGTCGAACTCACCCACGGACACGGCATGGCCGCGGGCCAGAAGAACGCCGCCGAGGACACCGAGCGCGGCAGGGAGGAGGTCGGCTTCGACTTCGCCGTGACCGAGGAGTGCGCGGTGTGGAACGAGTGCGAGGCCTACACCGGCGTCTACGGCGACGCCGTCCTGGCGGTGGAGTACCCCCACGCGCTGGAGGAGGCGGGGATGACCTTCGAGGAGGCCTGCGCGGCTCCGGGCGCGCCCTCCCGGATGATCCTGCGCGACCTGGACCTGGTCGGCCCCGAGCACGGGGACTACGTCTTCGACGTCTGCTGACCGGTTCCGGTCACCCGGCGCCGGGCGGACGGGGCCGTCCCGCCGCCCGGCACCGGCCGGGCGGCGAGGGGCCCTCGGACGCGGCTCACACGCCCATCTGGTCGTGGAGGGCGTCCAGGGAACGGGAGACGGCGTCGGGCAGGCGGGGGTCCCCCTGGTCCACCCCCTCGCCCAGATGGATGCGCCAGGCCACGTCGGCGCCGCCGGGCGGCCGCCGCGCCACCAGGCGAAAGCCCGTGGAGGAGTCCGGATCGGGGAAGGGCACGAAGCGGTTGACCAGGATGGTCGCGGTGACCCGCTCGGAGACGGTCTCGGCCAGGCGGCGGTAGTCCACGCCGTCCGCGTCCGGGTCCGAGCGCAGCCGCACCGTGTGCTCGCCCGCGCCCTCCTCCATGAAGGTGAAGGCGTCGGGGCTCCAACTGGCCTGGTCGATGTCCTGCCAGGGCACCGCGCGCCCGTCGGGCAGGTGCAGGGCCCGGGTGGTGGCGGCCAGGACGGGCGCCGCCTCCCCGGCCGGAGAGGCGACGGGCGCGTGGGCCAGCACGCGCTCGCCCCGCTCCAGCCGGGCGCGCAGCGCGGCGGGTACGCGCCGGGAGAACAGGGCCACTAGCGGTTCCCGCCGTTGCCGGGGGAGCCGTTCTCCTCCGGAGGCTGGGTGCCGTTGGACCTGTGGCTCTCCCACTCGACGAGTTCGATCTCCTCGTCGGTGGGCCGCGCGAGGAAGTCGCGCACGGACGTGACCGGCATCTTGTCCACGGCCTTGTCGTAGACGGTGCGGCCCGCGTTGCTGACCTGGGCGCCGACCAGGCCGGCGACCTCCTGGACGACCGGGCTGTCGGCCACCTTGCGCGCGGTGCGCGCGAGCTGCTCGTAGCGGGCCCTGCCCGCCCGTGCTCCCAGGACGTAACCGATGGCGAGTCCGGCGGCGAACGTGATCCGGTAACGCATGGTCTACCTCTTCACCCTTTGGAGACGATCGGCGTGATCCGTGCTCGACGTTACCCCGTCGCGACCCCGCCACACATGCCGACACCGGTCACGAGCACTCCGCGGGGACGCTACGCTTGATGTGTCGCCGCGGCCCCGCCGCGGGGCGCACGCCATCCCGCGTAGCTCAATCGGCAGAGCAGCCGGCT
>NZ_QPFC01000802.1:0-2238 GCF_003427465.1 Nocardiopsis sp. TNDT3
GAACAACGTCGAGGGCGCCGCGGGTTTTCTCATGCCCGGTGTTCTCCCGTCTCCGGTGAAAGGCACCGCTCCCGCCCATGGGACGGCCGTGTCCGGCCCGCCGGCGCCTCAGCTTCGACCCGCCCCCAGGTGCCGGTCGAACCAGTCCAGGGCCTCGGCCGCCACACGGCGCCACTCGCGGGAGTCGCGGAGCAGCCGCTCGGCCCCCGACACCACCCGCAGGTCCGTGGAACCGCCGATCCGGGCGCGCGTCCACTCGCCGAGCTCGCGCAGGAAGGAGTCGTCCCCCTCCAGCAGCACCAGGACCGACGCCCGCACGTCCGGCAGGCTCGCCTCGGCCACGTCGATCCGCCCTCCGTGCGCCACCACCGCGGCCACGTCCCGCGGGTACCGGGCCGCGGCGACCAGGGCCGAGGCCGCGGCGTCGCCCGAGGCCAGCACGCCCAGGGGCTCGTCCGCGGTCTCCGATGTCCGGCGCAACCAGGCGGCCGCGGCGCCCAACCGCTCGCCGAGTTCGTCGGCGCCGACACCGGAGGCGGCGTCGGGAGCGGTGTCGGAGGAGCCGGGCGGGCTTTCCCGCTCGGTCAGCAGGTCCATGAGGAGGGTGGCGTACCCGGCCTGCTGCAGGACCGAGGCGACCGACCGCCACCGCTCGTCCGCGCGCCCCTCCCCCGCGGCCATCACCACCGCGCCGCGCGTCTCGGCGGGCACGGTGAGGTCGCCGTCGAGGTGGACCCCTCCCGCGGGCACCCGCACGCGCCGTGTCCGGCCCGACCGCGGCCGGGTGTGCGCGTTCTCGGCGAGGATGGCGGTGACGTGGTCGTCGGAGAGCTGGCCGAAGTCGCGGTACCACTCCCCCACCGCGCGGAAGTTGTCCGGCGCGCTGAGCACCACCAGGGCGTCGGCCTCCTCCCGCAGCAGCGCGACCGCCTCCGGCGAGGCGACCGGCACCGCCAGGACCAGTCGCGCCGGACCGGCCTGGCGGACCATGCGCAGCGCGGCGCGGGCGGTGCCCCCGGTGGCGACGCCGTCGTCCACGACCACGCAGTCGCGCCCGGCGATCCGCGGGGGCGGGCGCTCTCCCCGGTAGACGCGGCGCCTGCGGTCGAGTTCGTCGCGTTCGGCGGCGACGGTGTCGGACAGGGCCTGGCGGGGCACGTGCAGCCGGGCCAGGGCGCGGTCGTCGTAGAGGACGCGCCCGTCCTCGGCGACGGCGCCGACCCCCATCTCGGGGTGTCCCGGCAGACCGATCTTGCGAACCATGAGCACGTCGAAGTCGGCGCCCAGCCGCAGGGCGAGTTCCGCGCCGACCGGCACGCCCCCGCGGGGCAGGGCCAGCACGAGGGGTTCGTCGACCGCGAAGGGGCGCACCCGCTCCGCGAGTCGGCGCCCCGCCTCCGACCGGTCGGCGAAGGGCAGTGAAACGGGTACTGGGTTCATGGCCTCACCGGCGCCGGGGACCGGGCCCCGGTACCGCTCCTCTCGGCTGTGTGGATGAGCCGCTGGAAAGTGGTACCCAGATACCCCCCGACACGGCGGTTCCAACCCCGCACCCGAGCAAAACCGTCCCTCAGGTGCGGCGGAAGCCGTTCCGGAACACGGCCATCAGCAGCGCGTCGTAGCGGCGCCCGTCCCACAGCAGGGAGTCGCGCATGCGCCCCTCCACCGCGAAGCCGCAGGAGCGGTAGACGGCGATCGCCCTCATGTTGAAGGCGTAGACGTACAGCCAGACGCGGTGCAGGCCGATGTGCTCGAAGGCGTACTCCAGCACGAGCTGGGTGGCCTCCCTGCCCAGGCCCCGGCCGGTGAACTCGATCGCGGACAGGGCGATGCGGTACCCGGCGCTCTCGTTGTCGGGCGCGACGGCGTAGAGCGACAGCTCGCCCAGGTAGCGCCCGTCCTTGGGCGCGATGATGGCCAGGTCCAGGCGGTCGGTGCGGTCCGCGCGGCTCTCGCACCACTCCTTGGCCTGCGCGTAGGTGATGCGCCGGTGGGTGCCGGTGAGTCTGCGGACCTCCTCGTCGAGGCTGGCGGCGAAGTAGGCGTCGGTGTGCTCGGCCGCCAGGGGCGTCAGGCGTACGCTCCTCCCGGTGAGTGTGGGCTTCTCTCGCAGCGCGCTCGTGTTGATCATGGGCTCTTCCGGTTCCGTCCGGGCCGTGCGGACACGGTTCCCGGCGTGGGGGAGGCGGCGGACAGCGGGCTGGACGCCCTGCGCGGGAGCGGGCCGCTGGGCGGGGG
>NZ_QPFC01000803.1:0-3757 GCF_003427465.1 Nocardiopsis sp. TNDT3
CGGGTCCAGGGACACGTCGGCGAGCGGCGGCGGCGCGGGAGCGGGCGCGTGGAGGGTCACGCCGCCGTGGATGTCGCGCACCTGGAGCAGTTGGCCGTGGACGGCGCCGGTGGAGGCGTTGTCATGGGCGTCGGGGGGAGGAACCATGCCCTCCATACTGCACGTCCGGGTGCCGCCCCGTCTGGGCGGCACCCGGAGGGTGAGGGCGGGAGGCCCGGGCCTACAGCCTGCCCTGCGCCTTGAGGTTGATGTAGGCGTCAGCCAACGCGGGCGCGATGTGCTCGGGGTCGGCGTCGACCACCTCCACGCCCATCCGGCGCAGCTCGGCGGTCACCCGGCGCCGCTCGCCCAGCGTCCGCTCCGCGGCCGCCGCCCGGTACAGCGCGTCCGCGCTGCCCCGCTCGGCGGCCATCAGCTCCACCGCCGGATCGTTGACCGCGGCGACCAGCAGCAGGTGCCGGGAGGTGAGCACGGGCAGCCTCGGCAGCAGCCCCTCCTCCAGCGACGCCGCGTTCAGGTCGGTCAGCAGCACCACCAGCCGCCGGGCCCGCCCCTGCGTGCCCAGGACCGTCCCCACCAGGCCCGCCGGGTCGGACTCCACCAGCTCCGCCTCCAGCGGGGCCATGGCCTCCACGATCCGGCCCACCTGCTGGCCGCCCTTGCCCGACGAGCGCACCTGCGCGCGCGTGCGCCGGTCGTAGGCCAGGAAGTCCACCCGGTCGCCCGCCCTGCCCGCCAGGGCGGCCAGCAGCAGCGCGGCGTCCATGGCGTGGTCCAGGCGCGGGGTGTCGCCCACCCGCCCGGCCGACGTGCGCCCGGTGTCCAGCACGATGAGGATGCGCCGGTCCCTCTCGGGCCGCCACGTGCGCACCACCACGCCGTCGCCGCGGGCCGTGGCCCGCCAGTCGATCGACCGCACGTCGTCGCCGGGCACGTAGTCGCGCAGGGAGTCGAACTCGCTGCCCTGCCCGCGCACCATCGCCGTGTGCTGCCCCTCCAGCTCGCGCAGCCGGGACAGCTTGCCCGGCAGGTGGCGCCTGCTGTGGAAGGGCGGCAGCGTGCGCACGGTCCAGGGCGCGGGCAGCGTCCGCTGCCTGCCCGCCAGCCCCAGCGGCCCCAGGCTGCGCACGGTCACGCCCGCGGCCCGGGCGTCGCCGCGCCGCGTCGGGGTCAGGACGGTCCTCACCCGGCGCCGCTCCCCGGCCGGTACCCGCAGCGGCTGGCTGCGCGGCGCGGCGTGCGCGCTCGGCGGCCAGGCGTCGCGCACCGACCCCCGCAGTGCCCGCCGGGTGGGGTTGGCGACGGTCACGTACACCGTCGCCGAGTCGCCCAGGCGCAGCGACGTGTCGCCCTCACGGGACAGCAGCACCGCCTTGGGGCTCGCCGCCAGCACGACGTCCAGGGCGAGCAGCGCCGCCAGCACGCCCAGGGCCGCGGCCGCGGCCGCGGCGCCGATCAGACCGGACAGCGCCACCGCGACCGTGGCCGCCAGCGCCAGCAGCACCGCCCGGCCGGTGACCACCATCAGCGCGGCACCGGGACGGAGGCGAGCACACCGTCCAGGATTCCGTCGGTGGTCGCCCCCTCCAACTCGGCCTCGGGCCGCAGCGAGATCCGGTGCCGCAGCGTGCCCTTGGCCAGCGCCTTCACGTCGTCGGGGGTGACGTAGTCGCGGCCCGACAGCCACGACCACGCCCGGCTGGTGCGCAGCAGCGCCGTGGCGCCGCGCGGGGACGCGCCCAGCTGGAGGGACGGCGACTGCCGGGTGGCCCGGCACAGGTCCACGATGTAGCCCAGGACCTCGGGCGCCACCCGCACGCGCTCCACGGCCAGCCGGGCCGCGCGCAGCTCCGCCGCGCCCGCCACCGCGGTGACCCCGGCCGCGGCCAGGTCACCCGGGTCGAAACCGGCCGCGTGGCGGCCCAGCATCTCCACCTCGGCCGCCCGCTCGGGCAGCGGGACGGTCACCTTGAGCAGGAACCGGTCCAGCTGGGCCTCGGGCAGGGGGTAGGTGCCCTCGTACTCCACCGGGTTCTGGGTGGCGGCCACCATGAACGGGTCGGGCAGCGCGGACGGTCTGCCCTCCACGGTCACCTGGCGCTCCTCCATCGCCTCCAGCAGCGACGCCTGGGTCTTGGGCGGGGTCCGGTTGATCTCGTCCGCGAGCAGCAGGTTGGTGAAGACCGGCCCCTCCATGAACTCGAACTTCGCGGTGTGCTGGTCGTAGACCAGCGAGCCCGTCACGTCGCCCGGCATCAGGTCCGGGGTGAACTGCACCCGCTTGTGGTCCAGGGACAGCGCGGCCGCGAGGGTGCGCACCAGCAGCGTCTTGGCGACACCGGGCACGCCCTCCATCAGCACGTGGCCGCGGCACAGCAGCGCCACGACCATCGCGGTCACCGTCTCGTCCTGGCCCACGACGGCCTTGGCCACCTCGCGGCGCAGGGCGACCAGGGCCGCGCGCGCCTCGTCGGCTGATGGCAGTGCCTCGGGTGTGAAGGCGCTCACGTGCCGTCTACCTCTCTCGATACCTCAGTGGTCGTTCGCTGGTCGCCGCGGCTCGGGGTCACCGGAGCCTCCGGGCGCGCTCGTCGAGTTCGTCGGCGAGCCTGACCAGCATGTCGTTGTCGCCCGCGTACGGGTCGGGCTGCCCGGGGTGGAGCAGGGCCCGCAGGTGGGCGGGGTCGTCACCGGTCCGCGAGGCGACCGCCGCCACGACCGTGTCGGGCGCGGCGTCCGCGCCCAGCCCGAGCTTGGGTGCGACCCGGTCCACGAACCCCGACCGCAGCGCGGCCGCGACCCGGTCCCGGGCCCTGCGCGACTGGTACAGTCCCGCACGCCCCTCGGTGGTCTCCGAGGCGCGCACCACCACGGGCAGCGACTCGGGCACCAGGGCGCCCATCCGGCGCCCCTGCCACAGGGCGAGCAGCGCCAACGCGGCCACCAGCGGCACCAGGGACCAGCGCAGGCCCAGCGGCAGCAGCTGCCACAGCCCGGAGCCGCCCTCCTGCTGGGGCGGGTCGGGGCGCAGCCACACCACGTCCTCGGCGGCCAGGAGGTTCATCGCCAGCGCGGCGTTGCCGCCGGCGGAGAGCGCGGTGTTGGTCAGCGGCCTGCCGGTGCCCAGCACGGTCGTGGCGGCCCCGTCCCGCTCCACCCGGACCAGGGCGTCGCCGCCGCCACCGGGGTAGCAGCCCACGGCGTCCGCGCCGGAACCGGCCGTGTACAGCTCACCGGCGACGTAGGCCTCGCCCGCGGCCTCGGCGGCCGACAGCCCGCACTCGGGGGCGTAGGGGGCCTCCGGCGTGGGGAACCCCTCGGGCTCCTCCCGGCCGGTCATCGTCACCCGGGGGGCGAACGCCTCCAGGGACCGCGTGGACGGCTGCACCAGGACGGTGTCCACGTCGAGCGCGGCCAGCGAGTCCAGCTCCTCGGGGAGCAGGCGGTGGTCCAGGAAGACCGCGAGCACGGCGTCGTCCCCGGCGTCGGCCACGGCCTCCTCCGCGGCGGCGGAGGAGCGCACCACGTGCACGTCGCGGTCCTCCTCCAGCACGTTCACCAGCGCCCGCGTGCCGTCCGGGTCGATGGAACCGGGCTCCAGGTGGCCGGTGGGGAACTGCTCGCTGCCCAGCGACAGCAGCACCGAGACCGTGACGAGCGCGGCCACCACGGCTGCCGGAACCCGGACCGAGCGCCACACCCGCAGGACGCGCGAGTCCTCCCGGGACGGCGCGCGGCCGGGGGAGCGCGGGGGCGC
>NZ_QPFC01000804.1:0-4275 GCF_003427465.1 Nocardiopsis sp. TNDT3
ATTCTCCTGCCCTCAGGCAGGAGAGGAAGTCAAGTGGTGTGTCCTTCTTCCCGGTTAGCGGCCGAAGACCTTCGTGAAACCGACCATGCGTTCGGTGGCGAAGGCGACCGCGACGCTGAGCACCAGGAGCAGCACGCTGACCGCCGCGACCACCGGGTCGAACGAGGACTGGACGTAGTTGAGCATCTCCACCGGCAGCGTCGCCACGCCCGGGCCGGTGAGCAGCAGGGACAGGGGAACGTTGTTCAGGGAGGTGATGAAGGCCAGGATGGTGGCGGACAGGATGCCCGGCGCCATGACCGGCAGGGTCACGGTGAAGAAGGCCCGCACCGGCCCGGCCCCCAGCCCCCGGGCGGCCTCCTCCAGGCGCGCGTCGGCCAGCGACAGCGAGGCGCCCACCACGCGGACGGTGTAGGGCAGCAGCAGGACGGTGTGCCCGACGATCAGCGCGCCCAGCGCGGTGACGCGCATGCCCACCATGAGCTGCTGGAACAGGGCCAGGCTCAGGACGAGTTCGGGGACCACGATCGGGGCGAAGAAGAGGTTCTCCATCACCCTGCGCCCGCGCGGGTTGCCCCGGTGCAGGGCCAGGGTCGCCGGAACGCCCAGGAGCAGGGCGATCGCGGTGGAGGCCAGCGCCACGGCGACGCTGGTGCCGAAGGAGTCGACGAAGGGCCCGTAGTCCAGGGCGGCGGCGAACCAGCGCAGGGACAGGCCCTCGGGCGGGAAGGCCAGGGTGCTCCCGGCGGTGAAGGCGACCCCGACCAGGATCACCACGGGGCCGAGCATGAGGACGAAGGCCGCCGCCGCGAGCAGCGACAGGAAGGGGCGTCTCAGGATCATGACGTGGTGCTCCCGATCTTGCCGAGCCGGCCGGACAGCGCGCTGACCGCCAGCACGAGCACCGTCATCACCAGGGCGACGGCGCTGGCGGAGGGCCAGTCGAGGCTGACGTTGACCCGGCTGTAGAGCAGGGTGGACAGAAGGCGTTCGCGCGGCCCGCCGAGCAGCTGGGGCGTGGTGAAGGCGGTGACCGCGCCCGCGAAGACGAGCGTGCAGCCCACCAGCACCCCGGGCAGGGCGAGCGGGAAGACCACGGTGCGGAAGGCCCGGCCGGGCGAGGCGCCCAGCCCGCGGGCGGCGTCCTCCAGGCGGTGGTCCTGCTGGGCGAGGCTGGAGTAGGAGGACAGGATCATCAGCGGCAGGAAGAGCTGGACCAGGCCGAGCACGATGGCGGTCTCGGTGTAGAGCAGCTGGACCCGGCCCATGCCCAGGGCCTCGCTGATGCCGCTGATGAGGCCGTTGCCGCCCAGGACCATGATCCAGCCGTAGGTGCGCACGACGGTGTTGAGCAGCAGCGGGAAGATCGCCAGGGCCAGGAGGCGGCCGGGCCAGCGGCCGGGGGCCCGGGAGATGAGGTAGGCCACCGGGAAGCCCATGAGCAGGCACAGCGCGGTGGTCACCACGGCCACGCGGACGGTGCGCGCGACCACGGGGAGCAGGTAGGGGTCGGTGAGCAGGCCGCCCGTCTCGCGCGCGACCGTGGCGGGGTCGCCGTCGGGCGGCCAGGCCAGGGTGGCCACGACCGGGTAGCAGAAGGCGAACAGGACCACGGCCAGCCCCGGGACCAGCAGGACCGTGACGGGTGGTCGTGGGAGGCGGCCGCGGCGCGGAGCGGCCGCGTCGGCGCCGACGGTGGGTGACGGGCGGGGCAATTCCACTCCCGGTCGCTGTCGAGGGGACGGTCTGGGTTCGGCACGGCGCCCGAGCTGCGCGATGCCGTGTCTACGCGAGGATTCGCCTGCACGATGCCTGATCTGAACAGCGCTTCATCTGCAAAAACATCTGCAAGCGCTTGCACAAGCGCTTGCACACCGTAGCCTGTGTCGGGGACATGAGCCAACCCCCGGGTCGCGAGTGTGACAGGGGGCACCACCGGGCGTGAGGAGCTGCAATGGCGAGTCTGGACGACGTGGCCAGGGAGGCCGGCGTGTCGGCGTCCACCGTTTCGCGGGCCCTGTCGCGGCCGTCCATGGTCTCCGAGCCCACCCTGGTCAGGGTCCGCGCCGCCGCGGAGAGACTGGGCTTTCGGGCCAACCCCGCCGCGCGGGCGCTGACCACGGGTCGCAGCGGTTTCTTCGCCCTGCTCGTCCCCGACCTGGACAACCCCTTCTACTCCACCACCGCCACCGCCGCGCAGGAGCTGGCGGGCAGGAGCGGGCGCCGGGTGATCATCGCCGTCACCGGGGGCGACGCGGCCCGCGAGGCCGAGGTGCTCGGCGAACTGGAGAGCCAGGTGGACGGATTCGCGCTCCAGTCACCAGTGGGCTCGGCCGCCGACCTGAAGGAGGCGCACCGGCGCAAGCCGCTGGTGGTGATCAACCGCCGCGTGCCCGGACTGACCTCGTTCACGGTGGACACCCCCGGCGGTCTGGGCACCGTCTACGACCGCCTGGTGGAGCTGGGGCACCGCGACGTCGCCTACCTGGCGGGGCCGCCCAGTTCGTGGATGGACCGGCGCAGGCGCGAGGAGCTGGTGGAGCACGCCGCCCGGTCCCGGCTGCGGGTGCGGGTCTTCGGGCCCGTGCGACCGGCCTTCGCGGAGGGGGCCGCGGCGGCGCGGGAGATCGTGGACTCGGGCTGCACGGCGATGCTGGTCTACAACAGCCTGTTGCTGCTGGGAGCCATGTTCGAGTTCGGCCGCATTGGGGTGCGGGTGCCCGAGGACATCAGCGTGGCCGCGGCCGACGACATCGCCCTGGCCGACCTGCCGGGGCCGCCGATCTCGGCGGTGCTGGCCCCGGCCGACGAGCTGGGCCGCGCGGCGGTGTCGGCGCTGGTCGAGCTGGTCGACGGGCCCGCGGGGACCCGCCCCCGGGGGCGCAGGCTGCCCACCGAGGTGCGGATCACCGACTCCCTCGCGCCGCCGCGCCCGGCACTCGGCTGAGGGACGTCCGGCCGTTCCGTGTTCACCGGCCGTCCTGCCGTGAGCCGGGGTGGCGGGAGTCCGTGTGCCGGAAGCCGGGCGTCGATGGCGCAGGCGTCCCTCGGCGGACCGCGGCCGGTCGGGGGCCGGGGGTCGGCGTCGGTAGCCGCGCGGCCCCCGCCCGTTCACCGGGAAAGCCGGGCGAGAGCGCGCCCCCGTACGGAATCCTGGGCGGGACGGAGCAGTGATCGGCCTGAGCGCAGGAGACGACTGTGGACAGATCAGTTCTGGTGACCGGCGGGACCCGGGGCATCGGACTCGGTATCGCCAAGGGGTTCGCCGAGGCCGGGGACCGGGTGGTGATCGTCGGGCGCGACGAGGCCAGGGCGCGCGAGGCCGCCCGGGGCGTCCCGGGGGCGGAGTGGGTGGTCGGCGACGTGGCCGGGGCCGAGGACTGCGAACGCGTCGTGGAGCAGGCCGTGCGGCGCACCGGCGGCCTGGACGTGGTCTGCGCCAACGCCGGGATCTTCCCCTCGTCCCCGCTGGTGTCGATGGACCCCGGCGAACTCGACCGGGTCGTGGACACCAACGTCAAGGGCACCGTGCTGACGGTGCGCGCCGCGGTGGAGGCCCTGACCGCCTCCGGGCGGGGGCGGGTGGTCATCACCTCCTCCATCACCGGACCGCTGACCGGATACGCGGGCTGGTCCCACTACGGAGCCACCAAGGCCGCCCAGCTGGGGTTCATGCGCAGCGCCGCCCTGGAGCTCGCGCCCCGGGGCATCACCGTCAACGCGGTGCTGCCGGGGAACGTGCGCACCGAGGGCCTGGAGGAGTTGGGGCCGGACTACCTGGAGCGCATGCGCGCGGCGATCCCGCTGGGACGCATCGGCGAGGTGGAGGACATCGCCGCGGCCTGCCTGTTCCTGGCCGGTCCCGGAGCCTCCTTCATCACCGGGCAGACCATCGTGGTCGACGGGGGCCAGGTGCTGCCCGAGGACGGCCGGGCCTTCGGCGGTTCGGAATGAGAGGTGTGGGATTCAGGTGGAGCAAGGCGTTGGGAACCATGGCCTTTACGACGTAGATTCATAGGATCGCCCGGGCGCGCCGCACCCCGCGCGCTCGGGCGCTTCGCTCCCCCGGCCCCCGGGGCGTGCGTCCCCGGGGGTCAGTCGGACTCCCGGCGCCCGCGGATCCCGTCGAGGAGGAAGGCGGTGCGGCGGTCGTAGTCCTCCCGCGGCGGGCGGGTCCCGTGCTTGAGGGCGAGCGCGGTGTCCACGACGAGCGCGTGGAGGTCGTCCGCCTCGAACGCGGGACGCAGCGCGCCGCAGGCCCGGCCCGCCGCGACC
>NZ_QPFC01000805.1:0-1761 GCF_003427465.1 Nocardiopsis sp. TNDT3
CCCTCGGGCGGCCCCCTTCCCCGTGTTCCGCCACCGGGCAGGGAGGCACTGCGGGGAGCGGGCCCGGCGGTCCGGACGCACCGGAAAGGGCGCCGCCAGGTGCGCCGCCCATGCCCCCGTCCGTCTTACCCGAGAAACCTGTTTCGGTTCTCAGATTCTTGCGGAATGGTTTCCTTCGGTCAACGCCATGTTTCTCCGTAAGGGCTCCGGGGGGAACCGAAAGGTCTGTCCGAAAAACGTTTGACCACTACAGGCGAGTGTTTTTCGGGCTCCTCGCCACTGCACCGAAGCCCTCGTTCGCTGCGCGACCACGGACCCCGAAGGCTGATCCGAGGTACTTGGACGCAAAAAAAGTTGCCCTCGGGCCCTGGAGCGAAGGACGAAGTCTGGTTATGGTGGCAAAGCGCAGCGAACCTGGAATCGCTTGACTACTCTGGGTTATTAACCGCTGTGCGCCTCCCATTACCGTCCCCCGCAAAAGGAGAATACGAGTGCACAGGCACACCACGAGGAGAACGGTGCTCGGCCTCGCCGCGGCCGGCGCCCTCTCCGTCCCCCTGGCCCTGTCGGGCGCCGTCTCGGCCGGCGCCGACGAGCTCGCCCCCCTCCACACCGTCGGCGCCTCGGCCACCGGCGACTACTTCGTCGTCCTGGAGGACACGCTCAGCGCCGCCTCCGTCACCCCCTCGTCCCTCGGCATCTCCTCCGACCAGGTCAACCACACCTACGACGAGGTCGTCAACGGCTACTCGGCCAGCCTGAGCGCGGCGGAGGTGCGCGAACTGCGCGGGCAGTCGGGCGTCGCCTACGTCGAGGAGGTCGGCGTCGCGCACACCACCGTCACGTGGGGCCAGGACCGCATCGACCAGGAGGACCTCCCCCTGGACGGCTCCTACGGCACCACCGGCGACGGGGCCGGCGTCTCCGCCTACATCATCGACAGCGGCATCGACGCCTCGCACCCCGACTTCGGCGGTCGCGCCTCCTCCGCCTTCGACGCCTACGGCGGCGACGGCTCCGACGGCAACGGCCACGGGACCCACGTCGCGGGCACCATCGGCTCCGCCACGTACGGCGTCGCCCCCGCCGCCGACCTCTTCGGCGTCAAGGTGCTCGACGACAACGGCTCGGGCTCCTACGACGACGTCATCGCCGGTATCGACTGGGTGGCCGCCAACGCCGGATCCAACGCCGTGGCCAACCTGTCCCTGGGCGGCCCGTCCTCCCCGACCCTGGACGAGGCCGTCAACGGCCTGGCCGAGTCCGGCGTGTTCGTCGCGGTCGCGGCGGGCAACGAGGGCCAGGACGCGGGCAACACCTCTCCGGGCGGCGCCGAGGGCGTGACCACGGTCGGCGCCTCCGACGCGACCGACGCCGCGGCCGTCTTCTCCAACCACGGCCCGTCCGTCGACATCTACGCCCCCGGCGTGGACGTGGAGTCGACCGTCCCCGGCGGCGGAACCGACTCCTATGACGGCACCTCGATGGCCAGCCCGCACGTGGCCGGGGCCGCCGCCCTGTACAAGAGCGTGAACGGCGACGACGACCAGGCCACCATCCAGGACTGGCTCGTCTCCAACGCCGGCGTGGACAAGCTCAGCGGCGTTCCCGCGGGCACGGTCAACCTGCTGCTCAACGTCCAGGGCCTCTGACCCGGGGGGTTGTGGAGACCCCGCTCTTCCACAGCCCGCTCCGCGGCCACCGCGCGAGGAGCGCACGACCGACCGTTCGGCCCCGGCCCGGGGGCAGCTCCCCCGGGCC